>CAZPTJ010000010.1:0-29545 GCA_964589085.1 uncultured Flavobacteriaceae bacterium
GTCATATTTTATGGTACTTTCAAGGTTCATCACAAAGTTCTAATGCATAATCTGAGTTAAACTAATTATAGTTTACAGTAAAGCAACACATTAGATAATGTTTTTACCTACCATTCTCTTTTTAATATGAGTCCAAAAAGGAACGTTAAGTTATGAGCATTATATAGAAAACCTTTTCGCTACGTCTACCTCCTCTTTGATTTGGGACAAAGAAGAAAGCCAAGCCGTAAGCATTATATAAAGAAACGGTTCGCTACGCTCACCACCCCCTCTTTGATTTGAGGTAAAAAAGAAAGTCAAGCTAAGTAGCTTGACTTTCACCCCAAATCATAATTGATTATTTAAAGTCAATTACAACAGTCTTAAATATTTTTTGCTATTAAAGCGTGCTGCAAATATATAACAATTTAACACAATTGCTTTTTGTTTAACCAAAAAACAACATTCTTAGTACGTGGAGTATTCAAAAAATCATTTACGTTTTAACAAAATGATCTGAAATAATATTCTCATTCTGACCATTTTGATATTTCATCATCGTAAACCCTTGATGAATTGCATAGCTCCCCGTCTCTCCGGCTTTATTCATAGCAATATAGGCTACTTGAAAATCTTTATAACGATCTCCTTTTCTAACAATACGACTTACTGCCTCTTCACAAGCCTTTTGTGGAGACATTCCATTACGCATTAATTCAACGACAAGAAAACTACCTACTGTTTTTAGTACTTCTTCACCCATTCCCGTAGCAACTGCTGCCCCTATCTCATTATCTACAAATAATCCCGAGCCTATTACTGGAGAGTCTCCTACCCGACCTCTCATTTTATAGCCTAAACCTGAGGTAGTGCAAACTCCAGCTATATCTCCATTTTTATCCATTGCTAACATCCCAATAGTGTCATGATTCTCAACGTTAATTTCGGGTTGATAGTTACTTGTTTTTAACCATTCTTTCCATCTTGCTTCCGAAGCTTCAGTCAATAATTGTTCTTTCTTAAATCCCTGATCATATGCAAATTCTTCTGCTCCTCTACCTGCCAAAATCACATGTGGAGTTTCTTCCATTACCTTTCGCGCAAGCGCTGCGACATTGACAATATTTTCAACAGCCATAACAGCTCCATAATCGCCCTCAGAAGACATAACACAAGCATCCAGGGTGACATTCCCATCACGATCCGGAGTAGCCCCAATACCAACTGTTGTGTTTTCTACATTTTCTTCCTCTACTGCAACTCCTGAGATTATAGCATCTAAAGCGGGTCTCCCTAAATCTAGTAATTGCCCTGATTTTCCATTAGCATCAGTTGTATCCCAAGTGCTAATTGAAATAGGATACATTATATTGTCTTCTATATTCTCAGTCGCAACAATTTTGGATTTCTCATTTTCTTTAGCCTCTGTACAAGAAATAGCAGCAGCACCTGTAGCAATACCTGCCCCTGTCAAAGCAGCATTTTGAATAAACTTTCTTCTTTTCATATAAAATACTTAATACTATGTAAGATAAGCCGTAACTCCTTTTAGATAAAATTTTTACAATACTCTTTCCTTAAACGCAAGATATTGAATTAACAACTTCTATCATTTGATAGCTATCTCATCTACAAAAACCCAACTCTTTCCATCATAGGGTTTCCCTTTGTGCCAGTCGGGCACTGAGCCTAGAGTTTCTGCAATTAATTTAACATAACGCACTTTGCCAATATCAAATCCATCTACCTCAACAGTTCTTATAATTACTTCATTTGATGGCTCAGGATAATCCATTTTCTTATTGATCAATGGCAAAAAATTAATACCATCTGTAGATGCCAATAGCGTGACTTCCTTAGGAAGGAAAATCCAACTCCCTTGATCTTCCAAAAAATTTACGGCTACAGAAGAAATATCCTTTTCAGAGCCAAGATCTACAGTAGCTATTACCGCTCGATTATGATATCCCTGCCAGGTACCTGTTCTAAAATTTGCTGTGCCTCGTATTCCATCAATCAAAGCATCATTTCCTCCCGCGTTATACGCATTTGCATACTCGGCATCCAATTTTATAGATAGATTTTCATCTATCTTATAAAAAACAGTCTCTATCGTGGCACTTTTACGTCCCTCTTTTTCGGCATAGGTAAATAATGTAGTTGGTTCATTAATTTTAATCGACTCCGTATATTTTTGGAAATCACCATCATTTGTTCGATAAAAAATATCGGTATCCTGTTCTCCTGTGCCCAAAACAATTTCTGTTTCTTTTTTAAAAGCAATATCTCCTTTAGCAATAAAAGGGACCGGAACAATTAACGCCTCTTTAATTTCAGTATTAGGGATATGAGCATTACTTGTTGCCCAATCGATCGGTTGTGCTCCCATCTCAAAAACCAACGAACCTCCACTTATGATATCTGCATGCGTAAAATAGGAAAAGGGATGTGCTTCTCCATTTAAAGTTACTCCGGTGATATAAATATTAGTATCAGATAGATTATTAGCTTGTATGGTAAATGTCTTTCCATTTTCCAAATGAATACTAGCTTTATCAAATAGTGGTGTTCCAATGATATACTCGTTATTCCCTGGTGTCACAGAATAAAAACCCATACTGCTTAAGACGTACCAGGCACTCATTTGCCCGCAGTCTTCATTTCCAGAAATACCATCAGGTTCATTGGTATATAAAGTGGTTAAAATCTCGTGAACACGCTCTTGAGTCTTGTGAGGTTTATTGACAAAATTATAGAGATACGCCATATGGTGACTAGGTTCATTCCCATGGGCATATTGCCCGATAAGCCCCGTAATATCAGCCTGCTCTCGACCCGAAGTATTGTCATTTGCGGTAAACAATTCATCCAGTTGCGCTTCTAATTTGTCTTTGCCTCCTAAAAGCTTGGTAAATCCTGTTATATCCTGAGGCACATAAAAGCTGTATTGCCAGGCATTGGCTTCGGTATAATTAAAATTAACTTCATAGGGATCAAAAGGAGAAAACCAGGTATTGCGCACACGACCTCTCATAAAACCAGAAGAAGGATCAAACATATTCTTATAGGACTGTGCTCTTTCGGTAAATGAATTAAAGGTTTTTATATCTCCTTTTGCCTTTGCCATTTGAGCAATCACCCAATCGTCATAAGCATATTCCAAAGTTTTGGAAACAGATTCTGATTCTTCTTCAACAGGAATATATCCAAACGTCCTATAGGCTTCCAATCCTAAATGATCCTGCATTGCGCTATGCATCATGGCTTTTAACGCCTTATCACTATCATAGTTACGAATGCCCTTCATATAAGCATCGGCAATTACGGGAACACCATGATAGCCTATCATACATCCTGTATAATTTGCCGATAAATCCCACATTGGTAAAATACCGCCTTCATCATATTTTGCTAAAAAGGTATTTATAAAGTCGTTTGTGCGTTCCTGTTCTATAATAGTATACAGAGGATGTGCTGCTCTATAGGTATCCCATAAGGAGAATACGGTGTAGTACTCAAAATCTGTGGTTTGATGTATTCCTAAATCAATCCCACGGTAACGTCCATCCACATCCTGATACACATTAGGAGCAATCATCGTGTGGTATAGCGACGTATAAAAATTAGTTTTATTATCAACATTGTCACTTTCAATAACAATTTTTGACAACTGCTTTTCCCAAACACTCTGAGCTTCTTTCTTGAGTTGTTCAAAATCCTTATCTCCAATCTCTGCTTCAAGATTTTGTTGAGCTCCAGCTTCATCTACCGCAGAAATTCCCACAGATACATAAATCGGATCATTATTGGGATTATCAAATTTAAATGCCATTTTTCGACCTTTCTCATCTGAAGTATTTTGAAAGGGTAGAGAGAATTTTATATAGTAAAACAGTTGTTGTTCCTTCGCCCAGGCTTCAGAGTGTCGATACCCCGATATTTCAGTATCTGAAATGATATTGATCGCAGCATCCAGTACCTTATCTCGATGTTCCAGATCCAAAATAATATGTTGATTCTCTGCTTTCGCGAAAGCGTATTTATGCATTCCCGCTCTTGGCGTCACTGTGAGTTCTACATCAATGTCGACACTATCCAAATGCACTTTATAATATCCAGGTTCTGCTACTTCATTTTTATGTAAAAAAGGTGCACGATATCCTTCCTTTCCGTCTGCTCCGTTGTTAAAAAGGGCCTTATGCGTTGGCATTAATAAGACATCTCCATAATCCGATATTCCTGTCCCACTCAAATGTGTATGACTAAACCCATAAATATAAGTATCATCATAATGATATCCTGAACAGCCATCCCAACCGTCTAATCGGGTATCCGGACTTAACTGCATCATACCAAAAGGCATTGTTGCCCCAGGATAGGTATGCCCATGACCACCAGTACCAATAAATGGGTTTACATAATTAATTAATGCCTGATCTTTTTGTGCAGGCTTAACGTTTATGTTTTGGTTTTGATCACAACTGTTCAAAAAAACAAGTGCAATACCTAAGAAAATAAAATGACGCATTATCTATTAAAGTTTGTCCTCGAAGATAAGGAAAATGAGCATTGGCTTTTTGTCTTTAACTAAGAGGTCAGACTTTATGAATCCAGACAAATATCGTTTGAGATCGTTTTGACTTTTTCTGTATTTTAGATGGATGTTATTAGAAGTCTGTGCCAACTCGTATGTATCTGCAATAAATGCTCAGACCGCTGGCGCACATCGTATCGAATTATGTAGTGAACTTGCTCTAGGAGGTATCACTCCCAGTGCTGGTTTGATACAAAAAGTAGTTCGGGATCTTCAAATTCCCGTATTTGTTTTAATACGACCACGTAGTGGTGATTTCACTTATACTCCTGAAGAATTTGAAACTATGCTGGAAGACATTGCTATTTGCAAAACACTAGGGGTTAAAGGTATTGTATCTGGGGCACTGCATGAAGATGGGACTATTGACAAAAATCGCACACAAGAACTCATTCGGGCTTCTGAAGGCATGTCATTTACATTTCACAGGGCTTTTGATTGGGTTCCTCATATGGACAAGGCCTTAAACACACTTATTGATCTCAAGGTGGACCGTATTCTTAGTTCAGGACAGCATACAAGTGCACCTAAAGGAATCAGCATCCTTACTCAACTTTTAGCTAAAGCACGAGATCGTATTACTATTCTTCCTGGAGGTGGAATACATGCTCAAAATGTTATTGATTTTAAAGAAGCTGGATTTAGGGAGATTCACGCCTCTGCGAGTGAACAAATCTCCAGTATTAATGGCCCTATTCCCATGCAAAACTTAGATTCTTTACATCAGCACAAACTGACGTATTCAGGTACTCAAAAAATAACAGAGATCTTAATGGCGATCAATCGTTAAGTTTAAGAACCGCCATAAAAGCTTCTTGAGGAATTTCAACATTTCCAACGGCGCGCATACGCTTCTTTCCTTTCTTTTGCTTCTCTAATAATTTACGCTTACGCGAAATATCACCTCCGTAACATTTGGCAGTCACATCCTTACGCAGCGCCTTTACCGTTTCGCGTGCGATAATCTTAGCACCGATAGCCGCTTGTATTGGAATGTCAAACTGTTGTCTCGGGATTAATTGACGTAATTTTTCACACATTTTTTTCCCAATATCATAGGCATTATCCTGATGTAATAAAGCAGAAAGTGCATCCACAACATTTCCATTGAGAAGAACATCGACCTTTACAAGTTTGGAAGCTCGCATGCCTATCGGGGTATAATCAAAAGAAGCATACCCTTTAGACACTGTTTTTAATCGATCATAAAAATCAAAGACAATCTCAGCCAGCGGCATATCAAAGCTCAATTCAACCCGTACGGGTGTTAAATAGGTTTGATTAGTAATTTGACCTCGCTTCTCAATACAAAGTGACATTACCGGACCAACAAAATCAGATTTGGTAATGATCGATGCTTTAATAAAAGGCTCTTCCACACGATTCATTCCAGAGGGATCTGGAAGATCTGAGGGGTTATTAACTAAAATAATCTCATCGGGATGCTTATTAGTAAAAGCATGATAGGACACATTGGGAACTGTTGTTATGACGGTCATATCAAATTCACGTTCCAGACGTTCCTGAATAATCTCTAAATGCAGCATTCCCAAAAATCCACAACGGAATCCAAAGCCCAGAGCTGCAGAACTCTCCGGTTCAAAAACAAGAGAAGCGTCGTTCAATTGTAATTTCTCCATAGAAGTTCGTAACTCCTCATAATCCTCAGTATCTACAGGATAAATTCCGGCAAATACCATAGGCTTTACATCTTCAAAACCTTCGATAGCCTTTAAAGTAGGCTCCTTTGTATCCGTTAATGTATCTCCGACTTTTACTTCACGTGCATCTTTTATACCTGTAATAAGATATCCTACATCACCGGCTTTAATTTCTTTTTTAGGTTCTTGTTTTAACTTAAGTGTTCCTATCTCATCAGCGTAGTAGGATTTACCTGTCGCAATAAACTTTATTTGCTGTCCTTTCTTAATGCTTCCATCAATAACTCTAAAATAGGTTTCTACTCCTCGAAAAGGATTATATACCGAATCAAAAATCAGAGCCTGTAATGGAGCTTCAGGCTCCCCTTGAGGCGCAGGAATACGTTCAACAACAGCTGCCAGTATTTCTCCAATTCCAATTCCTGTTTTCGCAGAAGCAGGAATTACTTCTTCTACCTCACAACCCAAAAGATCAACAATATCATCTGTCACTTCTTCGGGATTTGCACTAGGAAGGTCTACTTTATTTAAAACTGGTATAATTTCCAGATCATTCTCTAACGCTAAATATAAATTTGAAATGGTTTGAGCCTGAATACTCTGTGCTGCATCAACGACCAGAAGTGCTCCTTCACAAGCTGCAATGCTACGTGATACCTCATACGAAAAATCTACATGCCCTGGAGTATCAATTAGGTTTAGAATATATTGTTCCCCCTTATACGTATATTCCATCTGGATAGCGTGAGATTTTATAGTAATTCCACGTTCACGTTCCAGATCCATATTATCCAAAAGCTGGTCTTGTTTTTCACGTTCGGTCACTGATCCAGTAAAGTCCAATAGGCGATCTGCCAATGTACTTTTCCCATGGTCAATATGAGCGATTATGCAAAAGTTCCGGATATGCTTCATAGTCTTTCTCTAAAATAGGCTGCAAATATAGTTCATCCCACATCCATTTATGTCCCTTGATATTGATAAATTGTGTATTTGATCGAAAAGTGAATCATTTACTAAACAATCTCGAAACGTTTATTTTATCTGTTAACTGGTTTTAAATTGATTTATCGGTTTTATTAAATTTGTTTTCAAATTTCCTGATGCAAATCGACTATAAGAAGCGTATTTTCGGACTTGATATCTTAAGGGCTTTAGCCATTTTAAGTGTGTTATTTGCACACTTATTATGGATTTTTCCTGAAGCTAGAGGCTGGACCCCTACTATTTTACAGCTTGCTGGTATTCTTGGGGTGGAGCTCTTCTTTGTATTGAGTGGATTTTTAATTGGACGTATGTTATTCAACATTTTTATGGCGCCCGATTTCCATAAAAATAATTTGCGCTACTTCGTTATTCGTCGTTGGTTCCGAACGTTACCGAATTACTATCTTATTTTAATAGTCAATATCATTTTAGTTTTTATTTATGGGCGCGAATTACCACAAAGCCTATGGAAATATTTTTTGTTTTTCCAAAATGCTTATACTCCTATGGATATCTTTTTTACAGAATCTTGGACGCTACCCATTGAAGAAGCCGCTTATCTTATTGGACCAATACTACTCTTTAGTATCTCAACATTAAAATTAAAAGGAAAACCTAAAAACATCTTTTTAGGAGTTGTATTATTAATCATCGGTTTTTTTATATCGACAAAATTATATTATTCAAGTACTACGGAGAATACCAATTTATTACAATGGAATACCGATTTAAAGGCTGTTGTTTTGTATAGAATAGATGCCATTTATTATGGTTTTTTAGCGGCTTATTGCTCTCTTGTATTCCCAAAAACATGGAGTAGATTTCCTTTATTATTTGCATTAACTGGCAGTATAGTGCTTCTCAGTTTTCAGTACCTATTATACTCCAATCAATTATATATAGAAACCTATCCGCTACTATGGAACGTACTATACCTCCCATTATGCTCCTTGTGTATAGCACTTTTATTCCCCTTGTTTTCACAGATCAGAACAGCGCCTGTATTTATCCTTAAACCCATCACTTTTATAAGTGTAACTTCCTATTCTTTATATCTCCTGCATTATTCTATTGTCTTACAAGGAATGCAGTATCTATGGCCAACTCAGGACAAAACTTTCTTTTACAAAATAATCTATGCTATGGGCTATTTTATCATTCTGTTCATTCTGGCATATCTGTTATATCGTTTTTATGAAAAACCCATGATGGATTTAAGAGATCGTTCCTATTTCAAAAAACTATCACGCAAAAAGTCTAATCTACCCCTTTCGGAATAAATAGAATAGTTCTCCACCTTAATTTGACAAAAATTGAACCCTAGTTTGAACTTCTAGACCTCGTTAATTGCCTTAAGTCAGAGCAGATATTATATTTGACAAAAATTAATTACGAGTTTATGCTTTCGCGAAAGCATATATTCCGACAATAATTATTCGAGAAAACAAAAAATCATGGCCAAAATTGGAGATATAGATGTAGGAGATTTTCCGCTGTTATTGGCGCCTATGGAAGATGTAAGTGATCCTCCCTTTAGAGCCTTGTGTAAGGAAAATGGAGCCGATGTCGTATACACGGAGTTTATTTCCAGTGAAGGACTCATACGTGATGCTGCCAAGAGTGTTATGAAATTAGATATCTATGAAAAAGAACGACCTGTTGGAATCCAGATTTTTGGGGCTGTTCTTGATTCGATGTTGCGTAGTGTAGAAATTGTTGAAGCCAGTAATCCGGATATTATCGATATAAACTTTGGTTGTCCCGTAAAAAAAGTAGTTTCCAAAGGAGCCGGGGCTGGAATACTCAAAGATATTGACCTTATGGTAAAACTTACGGAAGCCATGGTCAATCATACTAAACTCCCCGTCACTGTTAAAACGCGCCTTGGGTGGGATCACGATAGCATACGCATCGTAGAAGTTGCAGAACGCCTGCAGGATGTAGGTTGTAAAGCCATTGCAATACATGGCCGCACCCGTGCCCAAATGTATAAAGGAGATGCCGATTGGCGACCCATCGCCGAAGTTAAGAATAATGCACGTATGCATATCCCTGTATTTGGAAATGGTGATGTCAACACACCAGAACGTGCTAAAGAAATGAGGGATTCTTATGGTTTAGATGGCGCGATGATTGGTCGTGCGAGTATCGGATACCCCTGGTTTTTTAATGAAGTAAAGTATTTTCTTGAAACAGGGAATTATTTAGATCCACCTACTCTTTTACAACGTGTGGAAGCAGCGCGACGTCATCTTGAAATGTCCATTGCATGGAAGGGTGAAAAGCTTGGTGTTTTTGAAACCAGAAGGCATTATACCAACTATTTCAGGGGTATTCCACATTTTAAAGAATACCGTATGAAGTTAGTCACTACCGATCAAAGCGAAGGCGTTTTTTCTGCTTTAGATGAAATCAGTAAACAGTTTTCTGATTACCAATTTACCTAATATTAGTGCTGCACTAAAAGCTTCTGATTGATTCGTCCCGATGCAATTTTTGAAGAAAGAATACCTAAGGAAAGTATCGTACTATAGACAATAAGTACATTTAAAAATTCAAACTTTACAGGATAAGGGAAGATACCTATACGCACCCATCCAAAATATTGTTGTAAGGTAATAACAATAGTTCCTAAAATAATCCCAGCTATTCCTCCAAAAATGATCATCAATGATCCTTGTGTAAAAAACGTCATTCGTATTTCTTTAAGTGATGCACCAAGATCTGAAAGTGTTTTAATGTTCTCTTTCTTATCCAGGATAATCATAATAAGACTCCCTATAAAACTAAAGAGTGCAATAATCAATACTAAGGTGCATATAAAGTACAATGCAAGATTCTCTGTATTTAACATTTTATATAAAGCATCATTTAATGTAGCTCTATTTTTAATCAACACATTGCCTCCCAGAATTTCTTTCAGCTCATTTCTTACATACGTTTCATCGGCATCTGCAGTCAACTTTAATTCCAGAGCGCTAATTGTATCAACATCATAATTAAGTAAACTTCCTACAAAATCTAATGTTCCAAAAAGATATTCATTATCGATAATTTCTCCAGCATCAAAAATTCCACTGGCGACAGCACTCGTTATAGAAAATGCCTCAGTTGGATCAGTTATTTGTCCAATTCCAGGTTTTGGAACACGAATTTTTATCAAGGAAGAATAATCACTCACTCCAAGTGTTAATCTTCGGGCAATACCCGAACCAACTACTACATGTGCCTCTCCCAATTCAGGCCATCCGCCTATAGAAATAGTTTCTGCTATAGGGCTGACGGTTGTATAATTTTCATCTACCCCTTTAATAAAACTGATATAGGTTTTATCCTTATACTCCAAAAAAGCTCGTTCTTCAATTATTTTAGAATGACTTACAACTCCTGCAATCTGTTTAATTTTGCGATCTTGATCAGCATTAATAATGATTGTCTTTCCTGTAGCAGGAAAAACTTTTAAATCAGGATCAATATTTGAAACTATAGAAAGATTAAAACTTTTAAGTCCTGAAAAAGCAGAGAGCACAATAAAAAGAACTGCAGTCCCCGCCAGAATACTAAAAACAGAAATACCCGTAATGATATTAATGGCGTTCGTACTGCTTTTTGAGAACAGATAACGCTTCGCCATGTAGTTCGAGAACTTCACTTACGATTTCTTTCTTCGTATCATTAGAGATTCATTTTTTAAAGGGTCATCAATACCCTTTAAAGAACGGTCAATGCCATCAATATAGTTTAGTGAGTCATCTAAATAAAAATTCAATTCAGGCATACGTCGCAACTGATGTCTGGTAAGCTGTGCAATTTGATGACGTATTTGCGGTTTTAGTTCATTGATTTCTTCAATAATACGCTCTCCATTTTCTAATGGGAAAATACTTACATAAACTTTGGCTATAGATAAGTCTGTAGTCACATTAACTTTAGTTACAGAAATCAGAATATGAGCATTTCCTGCGTCGCGCAGTGTTTTTTGCAAAACAGTAACCAAATCCTTCTGAAGTACGCCAGCTACTTTTTTCTGTCTTTGTGATTCCATTGTGCAAAAGTACACTTTATTAAGGATTATACTATTTTTGTTCAATCGCATTTACAAGGCGCATTCATTACTGTTTAGATAAATTAGACATGCAAAAAATAGAACATATTGGTATTGCCATTAAAAATCTGGAAGAAGCAAATGACTTGTATGCAAAACTTCTGGGGACCGCTCATTACAAAATAGAAGAAGTTGCATCAGAAAATGTACGCACTTCGTTTTTCAAAAGTGGTCCAAATAAAGTAGAACTATTGGAAGCAACACATCCTGATAGTCCTATTGCCAAATTCATTGACAAAAAGGGTGAAGGAATTCATCATATCGCATTTGCTGTAAATGATATCAATGCAGAAATAAAGCGACTCAAGGCCGAAGGGTTTGTTATTTTGAATGAAACACCTAAAAAAGGAGCTGATAACAAATGGGTTACTTTTATACACCCTAAAACGACTTCTGGTGTGCTTATTGAACTCTGTCAGGAGATTATTTAAATATCTGAAAAAAATATTGGGCAGGTTTCAGATATATTATACATTTGCGCCCAAATTGGTCCCATAGCTCAGCTGGTTAGAGCACCTGACTCATAATCAGGGGGTCCTTGGTTCGAGCCCAAGTGGGACCACTTTAATTTAAATAATGCACTCCTTTCAAAGACGTAACATTATTTAAATGAGAAAACTAACTACTTAATCCTAAGATCAATTTTTATTTTTTTACACAAAAAGTCGATTTTTATCGATAAAATGATTATTATTGTCGACGAAAAGCGTTGTTGTTAACATAATATTACAAAACTACACGCGTTATTAATACATAGACTTTTAAGTTTTACATTTGTGCTGTTATGAGCCCCTATCTAACGAAAATGTACTTTCTGGTGTTATTGCTGGTGATTAATTTCCCAATGCAGGCACAATTTGACAATGGTGGATCTTCTATTCCTCCACCGCCTCCACCTACGCCACCGCCACCGCCGGGCTTGCCATTGCCAATAGATGGTAATATTTTAATTCTTTTAATTTTAGGTGGTTTAATAGGAATCTATGTAGTCCATAAAAAACGACTCAAATATTAAGTGTTCGTTCACTTAAACGCTTTACGTATTTCCCAATCACATCAAATTCAAGATTTACTTCATTATTAATTTCTATATTCTTGAAAGAGGTATGTTCAAAAGTATAAGGAATGATGGCTACGCTAAATTTTCCCGAAGAAGAATCAATTACGGTAAGACTAACACCATTAACAGTGATGGATCCTTTTTCTATGGTTACATTGTCTAAATCCGTTTTATATGAAAAAGTAAAACGCCAACTCCCTTCTTCTTCTTCTTTTCCCACACAAATGCCAGTTTGATCCACATGACCCTGCACAATATGACCATCCAGACGTGCTCCCAGAATCATTGCTCGTTCCAAATTTAGTTTATCACCAATTTTCAAAAATCCTAAATTACTTTTATTAAGCGTTTCTTGAATTGCAGTAACGACATAAGTTTCTTCCTGTTTGGAAACTACGGTCAAACAAACTCCATTATGGGATACACTTTGGTCAATTTTTAATTCTGGAGTAAGTTTGCTCTTAATCGTAAAATTAATATTTTCCAGTTCCCTATCTATGGCAACTACTTCTCCCAAATCTTCAATTATACCCGTAAACATATCTTTTTATTTTGGTTACTTTTGATGTGTAAAAATACAAAACACCATTTCCCTTTTTTATGAAGAAGACAAAAAAAATAAGAGTAGGCATTTCCATTGGTGATCTTAATGGCGTAGGTTCAGAAATTGTACTCAAATCACTTTCGGACAACTTAATTTTGGATTTTTGCACCCCTGTTATTTTTGCATCAGTAAAAACGCTTTCGTACATCAAAAAAATACTCGCTCTAGATATACAGTTTCAGGGAATTGATCATTTAGATAAAATAGTTGATTCAAAAATAAATGTATATAATGTCTGGAAGGAAGGGGCTACTATTTCCTGGGGAGCTCCATCCGAAGATTCTGGCAAATATGCCCTTCAATCTTTCCAGGAAGCTGTAAAGGCACTTAAAAATGATGCTATTGACATTTTGGTTACAGCCCCGATTGATAAAGGCTCTATTCAAAGTGAATCCTTCAAATTTCCAGGACATACAGATTATTTAGAGCAAGAATTAGAAGGTGATGCCATGATGCTTATGGTTACGGACACCTTAAAAGTAGGACTGCTTACTGATCATGTAGCCGTTAAGGATGTTCCAGCTGCAATTACTCCAGAACGTATTACAAAGAAAGTTAATACGCTTTATCACACCCTTCAACAGGATTTTGGTATTACTCAACCTAAAATCGCCCTATTGAGTATTAACCCACATATAGGCGACAATGGCGTTATAGGAGATGAAGATGACACAACCCTTATCCCTACATTAGAAGAGATAAGGAATACTGGTAAAATAGTATATGGCCCCTATGCAGCCGATAGTTTTTTTGGCTCGGGCAATTATAAAAACTTTGATGCCATTTTAGCTGCATATCATGACCAAGGATTGATTCCTTTTAAGACACTTTCATTTGGAAAAGGCGTTAATTATACCGCAGGTTTGAATAGAATAAGAACTTCTCCTGATCATGGTACTGCCTATGACATTGCTGGTAAGGGAGTAGCAGATCATAGCTCATTTAATGCGGCTCTTTTTGAAGCAATCAATATTTTCAAAAGACGTCAGGACCATATGAATCTTACTTCCAACATTCTTAAACCGCTTGGGAAGAGGCTAACCCAGCGCGGGCGTCAACAAAAAGAACAGAAAAATGATCCTGAGAAAACTTAATTTTTCAACCTAGGATTAAAACATAAAAGAACTTAATTTATTTTTAGAAAAATAACTATCTTTGCGCGCTCGTAAGAATTGATGTAATGAAAGGATTAAAACTATTTACAATTCAGTATGTAGGTTTAAAAGAAGGAGAACACCAGTTTGATTATGATATAAATCAATCGTTCTTTGATCATTTTGACTTTGATGATTTCAATAGTATTGATGCTTCGATTTCTTTAAGTTTTGTAAAGAAATCAACACTTATAGAACTTCGTTTTGTTCTCAGTGGCAGCATTAATGTAAATTGTGATCTCACCAATGAACCTTATGACGAAGAGTTACAAGGAATATTTGATTTGGTCATAAAATTTGGTCAAGAGTATAATGATGAGAATGAAGAGATTTTAATTTTACCATATGGGGAATATGAAGTAAACGTCGCTCAATATATTTATGAGCTTATAGTTTTATCTATTCCAAGCAAACGGGTTCATCCCGGAATTAAAGATGGTAGTTTAAAATCTGATATTTTGGATAGGCTTAAAGATTTAAGTATCTCGAGTTCTATTGAAAAAGACGAAACAGATCCCAGGTGGGATGAATTAAAGAAATTATTAACAGAAAAATAGCATACTGTAATGGCACATCCTAAAAGAAAAATCTCTAAAACGCGAAGAGACAAAAGAAGAACACATTACAAAGCCACTGTACCTCAAATTGCAGTTGACGCTGTCACTGGTGAAGCACATTTATATCACAGAGCACACTGGCACGAAGGTAAATTATATTACAGAGGTCAAATTGTAATCGACAAAACAGGCGAAGAGGCAGAAGCTTAGTCTCTTAATTATCATAACGAATTATTACTCTCATTGAAAAAATGAGAGTTTTTTTATGCGTGAGGGCAAAAAAAGTTAATTTTTGATTCGTTTTGAGCAAATTTTATTACTTTTCCACCCATTTTGAATCATTTTTGTGTCTTTTTGACCAAAACCTAACCGATAGGAATGCATAAAATCTCAGCCGCGATAACAGCTGTAGGTGCTTTTGTACCGGAGTACAGACTGACAAATCAGATTTTAGAGACGATGGTTGACACAAATGACGAGTGGATTACTTCTCGTACAGGTATCAAGGAACGAAGAATTCTCAAAGGTGAAAATAAGGGAACTTCATATCTGGCCATTAAAGCAGCTCAAAATCTTATACAACGTGCCAATATAAATCCTGAAGATATAGATATGGTCATTGTTGCTACTGCAACACCAGACATGCCAGTAGCATCTACCGCAGTTTACACTGCAAGTCAAATAGGCGCTACAAATGCTTTTGCTTACGATTTGACCGCTGCTTGTTCCAGTTTTCTTTACGGCATGTCTACAGCCTCTAGTTATATTGAATCGGGACGTTATAAAAAAGTACTTTTAATCGGTGCAGACAAGATGTCCTCCATCATCGATTATACAGATAGAACGACTTGCATCATTTTTGGTGATGGTGCTGGAGCAGTTTTGTTTGAACCTAATGAAGAAGGCTTAGGTTTTCAAGATGAATACTTAAAATCTGATGGTATAGGACGTGAGTACCTTAAGATTGATGCAGGCGGCTCAATAATGCCACCTACTCATGAAACAGTGGACAATAAACAACATTATGTTTTTCAAGACGGAAAAACTGTTTTTAAGTTTGCCGTATCAAATATGGCTGATGTTAGCGATAAAATAATGAAACGCAATCATTTAACCGGTGATGACGTTGCTTATCTAGTTGCACATCAAGCAAACAAAAGAATTATAGACGCAACTGCAAAGCGTATGGAGCTTGCAGAAGACAAAGTACTTATCAATATTGACCGTTATGGTAATACGACGTCTGCAACACTACCGTTGCTTCTTAACGATTTTGAACACCTTTTGAAAAAAGGAGATAATTTAATATTTGCTGCCTTTGGTGGTGGCTTTACCTGGGGATCAATTTACCTTAAATGGGCATATAATTCCTAACCTAAACCAACTAATTTAAAACACCGATGGATTTAAAAGAAATTCAAAACCTCATTCGATTTGTTGCAAAATCCGGTGCTAGTGAAGTAAAACTAGAGATGGATGATGTAAAAATTACCATACGCACGGGAAGTGAAGAGAGCAAAACAGAAACTATTGTACAGCATATTCCTGCTACACCAGTAGCTCCTGCTCCATCTATTCCGCAAGTTGCACCACAAGTAGAATCTACCACACCTGCAGCACCAGTAGCAGAAGAGGATGATTCAAAATATATTACTATCAAATCTCCTATCATAGGCACCTTTTATCGCAAACCTTCTCCTGATAAGGCAGCTTTTGTTGAAGTTGGCAAATCAATTTCTGAAGGTGATGTATTATGCGTCATAGAGGCTATGAAGCTTTTTAATGAAATAGAGAGTGAAGTTTCTGGAACAATCGTCAAAGTACTTGTTGATGATTCTTCTCCTGTAGAGTTTGATCAACCTTTATTTTTAGTAGATCCATCATAGGTTCTGAACATCAGTTTCGCCAAAGTGAATGTAATATTGCTTTCGCGAAAGCTTATTTCTAAAAAATACATCGATTATGTTTAAAAAAATATTAATCGCCAATAGAGGAGAGATTGCCTTACGTGTTATTCGAACATGCAAGGAAATGGGTATAAAAACTGTTGCCGTTTATTCAACAGCTGATGCAGAAAGTCTTCATGTAAGATTTGCTGATGAAGCAGTATGTATAGGGCCACCTCCCAGTCATGAATCCTATCTGAAAATGGCCAATATTATTGCAGCAGCAGAAATCACCAATGCTGATGCTATTCATCCAGGCTATGGTTTCTTATCTGAAAATGCAAAATTTTCAAAAATATGTGAAGAGCACGATATTAAGTTTATCGGTGCTTCTGCAGATATGATATCAAAAATGGGAGATAAAGCCACGGCTAAGGCAACTATGAAAGCTGCAGGGGTTCCCTGTGTTCCTGGTTCAGATGGCATTATTGAAGATTTTGCGCAATGTGAAGTACTCGCTAAAGAAGTGGGGTATCCTGTAATGCTCAAGGCAACTGCAGGTGGTGGTGGAAAAGGGATGCGTGCAGTTTGGCAAGAAGAAGACTTAAAAAAAGCCTGGGATTCTGCAAGACAGGAATCAAAGGCAGCTTTTGGAAATGACGGCATGTATATGGAAAAGCTTATTGAGGAGCCTAGACATATCGAAATACAAATTGTAGGAGACAGTGATGGAAAAGCCTGTCATTTATCAGAAAGAGATTGTTCTGTGCAACGACGCCATCAAAAACTTACTGAAGAAACCCC
The DNA here is from genome assembly GCA_964589085.1 of uncultured Flavobacteriaceae bacterium. Taxonomy (GTDB): domain Bacteria; phylum Bacteroidota; class Bacteroidia; order Flavobacteriales; family Flavobacteriaceae; genus Dokdonia. The sequence goes on from CAZPTJ010000010.1 coordinate 17,392, forward strand.
TTCTCCTTTTATGACCAAAAAATTAAGGGATGATATGGGTAAAGCTGCAATAACGGCAGCAGAATATATAAAATATGAAGGCGCAGGTACTGTAGAATTTCTTGTTGACAAACATAAGAACTTTTACTTTATGGAGATGAATACCCGTATTCAAGTAGAACACCCTATTACGGAACAGGTTGTGGATTATGATTTGATCCGAGAACAAATTTTAGTGGCTGCAGGAGTACGTGTATCAGGTAAAAACTATACGCCACAATTACACTCCATTGAATGTCGAATTAATGCAGAAGATCCTTTTAACGATTTCCGTCCTTCTCCAGGAAGAATAACAAATCTACACGCCCCAGGTGGACATGGTGTGCGCATTGACACACACGTGTACAGCGGATATATGATTCCTCCTAATTATGATTCCATGATTGCTAAGCTTATCACTACCGCACAAACAAGAGAAGAAGCTATTAACAAAATGAAACGTGCTCTTGACGAATTTGTTATTGAAGGCATAAAAACAACCATTCCTTTCCATAGACAGCTTATGGATCATCCTGATTATATCGCAGGTAATTATACCACTAAGTTCATGGAAGATTTTGAAATGAAAAAGTCAGAATAGTAGACGTTCGTCCAAAAGCATTAAAATATGGTTTAAAAAACACTTTTCTTTATATTCTGTTATTTGGCAAAGCGTTAACAACGACCAAACACTCAATTTGTATTTTTGACTTCTCAGTAAGTCTGCATGCAACTAATCATAGACGTAGGAAATACAAAAATTAAACTTGCCATATTTGATAAAGATGCTATTGTAAAAACCTATACAATAGCACTTCAGGAGATTAACAAGACTATTGAAGAAATAGCATTAGAATTTCCAGTTAAAAAGGCAATCCTATCCTCAGTAGCAAGACTATCTGATAGAGAAAAACGTATAATACAATTACGTTTTCCTACAATTGAACTGAATCACAAAACTCCCGTTCCTTTTAAAAATGAGTATCAAACCCCAGAAACATTAGGGGTTGATCGTATCGCATTGGTCTCTGCTTTCGCAAAAGCATATCCCAAATATAATGGTCTTATTATCGACGCTGGCACCTGCATCACTTATGATTTTATTACAGCTGATGCTATATACAAAGGAGGTGCAATATCTCCTGGACTACGTTTGAGATATAGTTCATTACATCATTTAACCGCTAATCTTCCGTTTTTGGAAACCAAAGTACCGGAACAACTTATCGGGCGCTCCACAAATGAAGCAATTCATTCTGGAATCGTTAATGGTGTCCTACAAGAAATAGAGGGTATTATCCGTTTATACAGGGCCGATTATCCTAATTTAAAAGTAATTTTAACCGGTGGAGATGCAGAAATCTTGTCAAAACGATTAAAAAATAGCATCTTTGCGCACTCAAATTTTTTACTAGAGGGACTCAACTACATTTTAAGGCATGCGGATGATTAAGAAAATTGGTATTATAATAGTAGTATTAACAACTTCTCTCAGTTACGCTCAACAGAGTGGCAGTCCGTCACCATATTCTTTTTATGGTATTGGGACGCAACAATTCAGAGGAACATCTGAAAATAGAGCAATGGGAGGATTAAGTGTATATAGTGACAGCTTACATTTCAATCTTCGCAATCCTGCTTCCCTTGGTAAGGTCAGATTTGTGACTTTTACGGTCGGTGGTGCTCATGATGAAGTTAATCTGGAAGATGCAAACAATACTGGAAATAGTAGTAACTCTTCCTTAAATTATATTGCCTTACGTTTCCCTGTGGCCAAAAATATAGGTGTTAGTTTTGGCTTAATTCCGTTTACATCAGTCGGGTATCAATTAGATCAAAGTACTGATCTCGTTCTTGATCGATTTTCAGGATCAGGAGGATTAAATCGCGTATTCCTTTCGGCTGGATTCCAACCCATAAAGGGACTTACAATCGGAGCTTCGGGTGAATTCAATTTTGGAAATATTCAAAATGAAGCTCTTCAATCTCTGCAGGGTATAGAATTGGGAACACAAGAAAATAACAGATCTAACTTATTTGGATTCACAGCTAATCTTGGAGCACAATACGAAACTCCTATCAATGAAAAACTCCGATTTTATTCATCGGCATCTTACATTCCAAATAGTCAGATTAATTCTGAAAATTCCAGAACAGTTTCATCCGTAGAGTTCAATAATCTTACATTTACTGCACCTGTTGACACACAAGAGATATTGGTTCCTGATTCAGATTTTGATTTTCCCTCAGCCTTAACTTTAGGTGTTGGTGTAGGTCAAAAAGACAAATGGTTTTTTGGAGGAGAATTTACCAATCAAACAAATAGTTCATTTACTAATAGATCTTTTACCTTAGATAATGCTTCTTTTGAAGATGCAACTCAAGTACGCTTAGGAGGCTTCTATATTCCTGATCATACTTCTATATCAAGTTATTTTAAAAAGATCACTTATAGAGCTGGTGTACGTTTTGAAGAGACTGGTTTAATTATCTCAAATGAGTCCATTGATGAGTTTGGCATATCTTTTGGAGTTGGATTACCAGCAGGGCGTATTTTAAGTAACATCAACATAGGTTTTGAATATACTCAGCGTGGTACTACAAATGCTAACCTTGTTCAAGAAAATATTTTTAATTTTAATATAAGCGCATCGCTTAACGACATTTGGTTTATAAAGAGCAAATTCAATTAGATCGCATAAATACCCAGAAACGATGAAAACTAGATTAACTTTCCTTCTCCTTGTATTATTTGCAGGTACAATGACCATAAATGCTCAAATGAGTAAGGAAGAATGTACAACTACATTATCACTCTTCTCTGAGCCCGCAAAAATTAAAAACTATGAAGCGGCCAGGCCTTATTTTGATAAAATAAGGAAAGAGTGTCCTGATGGTGCAATTGCTTTTTATCAACTAGGTGAGCGTATGCTTAAAGCTGACCTTAAAAAAGCCGCTGCAGGAGATAAGCAAGCTATTGCTAATGATTTAATTGCTTTCTTAAAGCAACGTGAGCAGTATTTCTCTGCGAAAACTAAAAAAGGGCAGAACGCTGCAAAAATCGCACAGATATTAACCGATAATAAAATTGGAACAGCAAAGTCGCAATTTGACGCTTTTGATGCAGCCTGGAAAAAGGATAAAAACACCATTACAGATCCTAAGAATATCTATACGTATTTTAAACTTGCTGTAGATGCTCATAAAGCAAATCAATATCCTTTAGAAAACGTTTTTAATTTGTACGATGAAGTCAAAGCTAAAATGAATAAGGAAAGTAACAGTCTTGCCTCTAAATTGGCGCCATTGCTTACAAAACAGGACAACGGAGAAACTTTTTCTAGTAAGGAAAAGTCTAGCATGAAAAGATATGAGACTAATTTAAGAGCCTTTTCTATCTTCAGTACAAATACTGATGTTTATTTTGGTGATTTAGCCGATTGTCCAAACTTAATCCCTTTCTACGGGAAAGATTTTGAGACCAAAAAGAATGATATTGCTTGGGTTAAAGAGGCTGCAGGTCGTATTGCAGGAAAAGATTGTACAGATGATCCTTTATTTATAAAACTAGTAGAGCAATTGCACAATTTAGAACCTTCTGCAAAATCTGCAAAATATCTTGGAATTCTTGCATTGAAAAATGGAGATACTAAAGGAGCTATTAATTATTTTAATCAATCGGCAGATTTAGAAACAGAAAATTCTGAAAAAGCAGATGTTTATAGACGTATTGCCAATTTATATAAAAAGCAAGGAAGTTATGGACAGGCAAGAACCTTCTACAATAAAGTTCTGGATTTAGAACCATCTTGTGGCAGATGCTATACGAGCATAGCGGCAATGTATGCTGCAAGTGCAAATAATTGTGGAGATTCTAACTTCGATAAGAGAGCAGTATATTGGTTAGCTGCTAGAACTGTTGAAAAAGCAGCTAGAGTTAATCCAAGTCTGAAAAAAAACGCTGCTGCTAATGCTGCAAACTATAGAGGAAAAGCACCTTCAAAGTCTGAAATATTTAATTCTGGAAAAGAAGGGCAAACTATAAAAATAGGGTGTTGGATAGGACGTAATGTGAAAGTCCCCAGCGTTTAATGTTTGAAGCAAAGAAACATATCATAATACAAACAGTCACAGCAATTGCTGTGACTGTGCTTTTAGGCTGTACTGGAGGTGGCAATCAGTTAAGAAAACTTCAGCAAAAACCCGATGGACCAACATCAGAGGGTACGGGTATTGTTTTAAGGTATGTCGATTCTGGTAAAGTAACTGCGCTTCTCAGAGCAGATTATATGCGGCAATTTTCAAATGAACTATTCCCGTATGATGAATTTCCTGATGGCATTAATCTAACCTTTGTTGATGAAGAAAACCGAGAAAATTTCATCAGGTCTGATTACGCCATTAAGTATACCGAAACCGGGTTAGTGGATTTGAGAAATAATGTAGTTCTCATCACCAGCGATTCAGACACATTAAAAGCGCAACAATTATATTGGGATCACGATAATAGCTGGGTTTATACCAATAAGCCTTATACTTTAATCAGTGCTGATGGTTCGCGCAATGATGGCGATCTTTTTGATTCCAGTGAAGACTTTACAAATTTTGTATCTTTAAATAATAGTAGTAAGCAATATATTAAAGAAGAAACAGTAGAAACACAAAATGATACGATTCAGTAAAATAGTAGAATGGGTATATGTAGGAGTATTCATACTCTCTGCCTTCGAAGTATATAGCAAATGGAATACAGATCGTGATCGAGCTCAGCTCTTTATACTCTTTGGGGTTGTTGCTATAGGAATGTTTTTCTTCAGAAGATATTTTAGAAAAAAACTAGAGAAAAGAAACCAACAATAATAGTGGGCCAAATTGATGTCCAAATAATTATAATAAGCTGCTCGCTTATTCTTTCTGCATTTTTCTCAGGCATGGAGATTGCTTATATTTCTTCCAATAAGCTTCATATTGAGATCGAAAAAAAGCAAAATAACTTTTTATCTAAAATCCTAAAACGACTTACCTCAAAACCTTCAAAATTTATTGCCACTATGCTTCTGGGTAATAATATCGCATTAGTTATCTATGGGTATTTTATGGGAGCTATTTTACAAAACTGGATAGAAACAATGCCTTTCGGTGAAAGCTTTAACTGGCTAAACACCTTCGCTACGCAATTCAGTTTATTAAGTCAAACTATCATTTCTACACTAGTTATTCTGGTAACAGCAGAATTTTTACCAAAAGTGTTCTTTCAGATCTATTCAAATTCATTACTAAAGATTTTTGCCATTCCAGCTTACTTTTTTTATCTACTATTTTATTTTATTAGTGCCTTTATCATTTGGCTGTCCGATGCTATTCTAAAACGCTTTTTTAAAACCGACGGGGATGAAGTGCAATTAGCTTTTTCCAAGGTAGAGTTAGGGAATTATATTTCGGAACAAATGGAAGCCGTAGCAGAAGATGAGCAGGTAGATAGTGAAATTCAAATATTTCAAAACGCACTCGATTTTTCTGAAGTCAAATCAAGAGAAGTTATGATTCCCCGTACTGAAATCATTGCAGTAGAAGAAAATACGGCGACCGAGGAACTTAGTCAAAAATTTATTGAAACAGGACTTTCTAAAATTCTTGTTTATAAAAATACTATCGATGACATCATAGGGTATGTGCACTCTTTTGCTCTCTTTAAAAAGCCCAAAACACTAAGTAGCGTATTAATGCCTTTAATATTCGTTCCAGAAACTATGCTTGTCAAGGATATCTTGAATGTCCTTACAAAAAAGCGAAAAAGCGTTGCTGTGGTCATTGATGAATATGGAGGAACAAGCGGAATGATGACCGTAGAAGACATTGTAGAAGAGCTCTTTGGAGAAATTGAAGATGAACACGATAATACAGAACTTACCGAAGAAATACTGGAAGAAGGGCATTATCGCTTCTCCGCTCGACTAGAAGTAGATTATCTTAATGAACATTATAAACTCCATCTCCCGGAGAGTGAAAATTACGAAACCTTAGGAGGGCTTGTTGTAAATCATACAGAAGAAATTCCACAAGAAGGTGAAGAAATTCAGCTCGAAGAAATTCGACTTCATATTTTAGAAACCTCCAATACAAAAATCGAGCTCATAGAAATTCGTATTCCCACAGAATAAAACCCTACGTTTTTTCATTTTTTTATATTTTATATTAAGAGATAAAATGGTATTTTCGCGCACTATTGCAGATTAAATAAATGACGTATGGCAATTTTAAATAAAATTAGACAACGATCCATCTTTCTTATCGTTATCATAGCATTGGCCTTATTCTCTTTTGTATTGGCTGATGTATTCAGAAACGGAGGAGTAGATGCTTCAAAACAAAACACTGTTGCGACCATTAATGGTGTAGATATAGACCGTGAAGATTTTCAAAACAAAGTTGAATTACAATCACAACGCCAAGGACCTTCAGGATCCAATGTAAGAGCAGTCAACGCTGTTTGGGATCAAGAGATAAACAGAGTTCTTCTTGAAGAACAATATGAAGCTTTAGGTATTTCTGTAAGCACTGACCGATTAAACGAGCTTTTAAAAAATGCATTGCAAAACAATGCTACTTTTCAAGATGAGAGCGGTTTCTTTAGCCTACCAAAAATGCAGGAATATATTGCAACCATTAAAGGCTCAGGAGATCCAACGCTCTATAACCAATGGGTTAATTTTGAAAGAACACTTGAGAATCAAGAAAAGCAAGATATTTATTACAATCTGGTTAAAGCTGGCGTAGGCGCCACTTTAAAGGATGGAGAGGTTGCTTATAAACTGGATGGCAATACCATTGACATCCAATTTGTGCAAATTCCTTATGCTTCCATTCCGGATGAAGATATTGAAGTTACTAAAGATGAAGTAGCGTCTTATGTACGAGATCATGCTGATGAGTTTCAGACAGAAGCAACACGAAGTATTCGATTTGTAAAATTTGAAGAAAAGCCAACTCTGGAAGATGAGAATACTTTAAAGGCAGAAGTTGAAGAATTGCTTACCATACAACGCGCAAAAAATGGACCTGAAGATCCAGGATTGAAACTAATCCCTGCTGAACAAATTGAAGATTTTATCGCAGAACATTCTGATCTTCCTTATCAAAACCGCTTCTTTTACAAAAATCAATTACCACTATCACAAAGAGATTCAATTCATAATCTGAATATCGGTGATGTTTGGGGACCTTATAAAGACGGTGACTTCATGAAGATAGATCGTATTGTGGAGACGACTCAACAGCCAGATTCTGTACTTTCTCGTCATATATTAATTGCCTATCAAGGTGCGCAGCGTGCCACTGGAACTTTACCCAAGGAGGACGCAAAAGCACTCGCAGACAGTATTTTTGATGTAGTAAAACGCAATAAATCAAAATTTGAAACTTTAGCGGCAGAATTTTCTTCTGATGCATCCAATAAGGACAAAGGAGGTGAATTAAATTATATTACCCCTCAATCTAGATTTGGTTTTGCTCCTGAGTTTGCCAATTTTGTTTATGAAAATGAAAAAGGAGCCTTAGATTTAGTGGAAACATCTTTTGGTTTTCACATCATTGAAGTTTTAGAACAAAAAAATCTTCAAAAAGTCATGAAGTTAGCTACTGTAGCTAAAGAGATAATCCCTTCTAATAAAACACTTGGTGAGGTTTATAATACTACTCAAAAATTTGAAATTGCTGCTAGCAAGGGTGAATTCGATAAAGTAGCAGAAGAAAATGGTTACACGCCTAGTCCTGTGAATAATATAAGAGCAATGGATGAAAATCTATCAACTGCAGGAAACCAGCGAAGTATTGTGCAATGGGCATTTAATGAAGATTCTAAAGTAGGTGATGTGAAGCGTTTTCAGGTGAATAATGGATATCTTGTTGTACAATTAACTAAACGCGCCAAAGAAGGGCTTAAAGATGCGACAACGGCTTCTCCTCAGGTTACACCTATTTTGAGAAATCAGAAAAAAGCAGCACGTATTAAAGAAACTATAAAAAGTTCTGATTTAAGCGCTATAGCTGCAGATAATAGCCAAAGTGTCCAAACGGCTGGAGCTCTTAATATGGCAACCCCTACAATTGCAGGTGTTGCAGGTCAGGAACCCAAAGTTATTGGAGCAGCATTTTCCTTAAAGGAGGGTGAAACTTCAGGCCCTATAGAAGGAGAACGTGGAGTTTTCGTAGTTAGGGTGACCAAAATTTCTGAAGCAACCACTTTAGATAATTATGCCGCTTACGCAAATCAAGAAACACAAAAATCCAGAACTGGTGTTACATCAAAGGTAATTGCAGCGCTAAAAGAAGCTGCAGATATTGATGATAACCGTTCTACTTTCTATTAATAGTAAGGAAACAACAACATATTGTAAAATAACAGTAATGAATCATTTTGATCCTTCATATGATTTTCTTTACACTTTTAAGACATATCATAGCACAAATGAAATAATTACGGACAGTTATAGATGTACTATTGGATTAGTTCTAAATATATGCCATTTTAACATTCTATTATATTTATTTTCTTTTGTCACCTTAATTTAACATTCAATATGATGAAAAAAATTTTTACACTTTTAATGGCTTTCACTTTATGCATTTCCTGCAGTTCTGATGATGATTCGGGAAATGAATCTGAATCACAAAACCCTGTTGGCAGTTGGATACTTAACTCCGTCACCTCTGCAACCAGTTTTGATCTTAATGGTGATGGTCAAGGTTCTAATGATCTTCTAATTGAAACAGGATGCTTGCAAAATGAAACCCTTGTTTTTGCAGATGATAATACAGCTATTGCCTTCTCAACCAGTTTTCTGGATATTTTTGTAGAAATAGACACAAGTACTAATGAGGCCACTCAGGTAATTGATTGTATAGAAGAAATTTTTAATACCGAACTTACTTGGACGCTAGATGGTAATGTGGTTTCTATAAATGATGGAGAAGAGACTATTAATGCTGCTATTAATGGTGACAATCTATCCTTTATGCTTCCCGGAGGATTATTCCTTGAAGTATTAGAAGGAGATGCTGTAGTAGAACTCAATGAAAATGTGACGTTCTCTTATAGACGCCTTTAAAAAAAAGGCACGTCCAATTACAATAATGGTAGTAGAGATTTATTCTTTACTGCTTTTTTTGCTTTTGAAAAGAGTCTTATTAAATTTCTATGCCATAAGGCAATTTCGTAGTTTTGAAATTCTTCAAAATTACAATCAATGGCCGACCAGAAACGACTTTTTCTCTTAGATGCTTTTGCACTTATTTTCAGGGGATATTATGCGCTCATCAAAAATCCCAGAATTACCAGTACAGGGATGGATGTATCTGCTATTATGGGTTTTACAAACTCGCTCTTTGATGTTATTAAACGAGAACGTCCGGATCATCTGGCAGTAGCATTTGATAAAGGTGGTAGTTCTGCCCGTTTGGAAGTATTTCCAGAATATAAAGCCAATCGGGATGAAACACCCGAGGCTATTAAAATAGCTGTTCCCTATATCAAACAAATATTGGAAGCTATGCATATCCCGATCATAGAACGGGTAGGTGTAGAAGCAGATGACCTTATAGGCACTTTGTCTAAACAGGCCGAAAAAGAGGGCTTTAAAACCTATATGGTTACTCCCGATAAGGATTATGCTCAATTGGTTTCTGAAAACATCTTTATGTACCGTCCGGCACGTATGGGTAATGGGATTGAAATATGGGGTATCCCAGAGGTTCAAAAAAGATTTGAAATAGAGCGTCCAGAACAGGTTATCGATTACTTGGGAATGATGGGTGACAGCGTTGATAATATTCCTGGCCTTCCAGGAGTTGGCGATAAAACGGCAAAGAAGTTTCTAGCACAATATGGCTCAATAGAAGGATTGCTAGCCAACACCCATGAGCTTAAGGGAAAAATGAAAGAAAAGGTCGAGGCCAATGCAGAACTTGGTTTACTCTCCAAACGACTTGCGACCATTATGCTGGATTGCGATGTCCAATTTAATGCTGTAGATTATGAGCTTTCAAAACCAGATGCAGAAGCGGTTGGCAAAATCTTTGACGAGCTAGAGTTTCGTCGTATGAAAGAGCAGTTTGTGAAGATATTTTCGGGTGATCCTGCTCAGACTACTACATCGGCAACTGAAACACCAGCAGCTCAACAAAAACAAAGTAAACCTGCTGCGGGAGCAGGTCAATTTTCGCTTTTTGGAGGAGATAGTGAAGTCACGGCTGAAACGATGCAAGCCGGATCAACACGAAAATCAATAAAAGACACTGCACACTTTTATCAATATATTGACAGTCCGCTTTCGCGAAAGCTATTTCTTAAACAATTATTAGAACAAACTACGGTTTGTTTTGACACAGAAACTACGGGGTTAGATCCTATAACTGCAGAACTGGTGGGAATCGCTTTTTCATGGGAAGTTGGAAAAGGATTTTATATTCCTTTTCCTGAAGATCGTGAGGAGTCAAATGAAATTTTGGATGGGTTGCGTCCATTCTTTGAAGCCACACATATCGAAAAGATTGGCCAAAATTTAAAATATGATATTAAAGTACTCGCCAAATATGGCATGACTGTTAAAGGAAAGCTTTTTGATACCATGCTTGCGCACTATTTGATTAATCCTGATATGCGTCATAATATGGATGTACTGGCGGAGACCTACCTCAACTATACGCCTATCTCCATTACCGAACTAATTGGCAAAAAGGGGAAAAATCAGTTATCCATGCGACAAGTTGCGCTAGAGCAACAAACTGAATATGCCGTTGAGGATACCGATGTGACTTTACAACTCAAAGAATATTTTGAGAAAGAGTTGGAAGAAGCTGGCACTCGTAAACTATTTGACGAAATTGAGGTGCCCTTATTACGTGTTTTGGGCGCGATGGAACTGGAAGGAATCAATCTTGACGTCCCTTTTTTAAATAATCTCTCCACAGCACTGGATGAGGATATCCAGCGACTAACTTCAGAAATTTATGCAGCCGCAGAAACGGAATTCAATATTGGATCTCCAAAACAATTGGGTGAGATTCTCTTTGATAAAATGAAACTGGTTGATAAACCCAAGAAAACAAAAACCGGACAATATTCTACTGCAGAAGATGTATTATCTTATCTAGCAAAAGATCATCAGATTATTCAAAATGTATTGGATTATCGTGGACTGACCAAATTAAAATCTACCTACGTAGATGCGCTACCAACACAGGTAAATACAGATCATAGAGTGCATACTGATTATATGCAAACGGTTGCTGCAACAGGACGATTGAGTTCTAACAATCCTAATCTTCAAAACATTCCTATCCGTACAGAACGCGGACGCGAAGTACGCAAAGCTTTTATCCCAAGAGATAGAGATCATATCTTATTGGCTGCAGATTATTCTCAAATAGAGTTGCGCATTATTGCAGCTTTAAGTGAAGAAGAGACGATGATTAAAGCCTTTCAGGAAGGCCAGGATATTCATGCCTCTACCGCGGCTAAGGTTTTTAATGTTCCTATTGATGAAGTCACACGAGAGCAACGTAGCAATGCAAAAACAGTAAACTTTGGAATTATCTATGGTGTTTCTGCCTTCGGATTAAGTAATCAGACAGATCTTTCGCGAAGTGAAGCCAAAGAATTGATTGACACTTATTATAAAACTTATCCTCGATTACGTAATTATATGAGTGAGCAGGTGGACTTTGCTCGGGACAATGGGTATGTACAAACCGTATTAGGACGTAGACGCTATCTTAAAGATATTAATAGTCGTAATGCAGTTGTGCGCGGTGCCGCAGAACGCAATGCTGTTAATGCGCCAATTCAAGGAAGTGCCGCCGATATCATCAAAATAGCGATGATTAATATCTATGAAAAACTAGAGGCAGGAAATTATAAAACAAAAATGTTATTACAGGTTCACGATGAATTGGTTTTTGATGTCTTTAAACCAGAATTAGAGGCCATTAAAACATTAGTCAAAACCGAAATGGAAAATGCTTATCAACTCACAGTACCCCTAGATGTAGATTTAGGTTTAGGAGAAAACTGGTTGGAAGCGCATTAATTAGAATACGACATTAGAAATACCAATTATAAACAGGGTGGTTGTTTTGT
>CAZPTJ010000011.1:0-2732 GCA_964589085.1 uncultured Flavobacteriaceae bacterium
TATTCAGATTATTGATTCAGGTGAAGCCGTGGCCAGACAAACGAAACAGGTTCTTCATAAACATCAGACTCTAGCTTCGACGGGGATAGCCCAGTATCATATGTATAGTAATACTTCTACTACGGTTTTAGAGAGCTTATTGAAGACACAAAAGCAAGAAATAAACTTTAAATATTTGGATTTTTAATACTACTTGAAGTACGAAAGCAGGTTAGCTTTTTGCGAGGCCGAAACCATCACTTCCTTCCCACTACTTAATACCACGCTCCCTCCTTTTCCTTTTTTATAGCTCACTATTTCGTTTACATTGACCAGATAGGATTTATGTACCCGAGCAAAGCCAGAAGAAACAAGTGCTTCTTCAAAATATTTTAATGTTTTACTAATCAATTTTTTCTTACCACTGATTAGATACAATTGTGTATAATTATCATCAGCCTGACAGTATAGAATATCCTTGGTAGGAATCACTTCAAAACCATCCTGTACAGGGATTGTTATTTTATTATGGATATCATTGACACTAGTTGTAAGTACTTTATTATCCAGCGCATTTTCCTTCTCCTTGAGTTGTATCACATGATCTACAGCCTTTATCAGTTCATCTATAGAAACGGGTTTTAGCACATAATAAGATGCATGGGTATTTAATGCTTCAATGGCATATTGATCATAGGCAGTAACAAAAATCGTTTCAAAAGTACGATCACCCACCTGTTCTAATAAATCAAAGGCATTCCCTCTGGGCATTTCGACATCGAGAAAAACCAGATCCAATTCGTTATTACGAATTAAAGTCAAAGCTTCTTCTATGTTTTCAGCTTCTCCCACAATTTCAACTTTAGGGCAGTACTTCGTAAGATAATTGCGTAAAATAGCACGACTGGTTTCCTCGTCTTCTACAATAAGAGTGCGTAATTGATACATAGTTATTTTTTAAGAAGCAAGGTTACTTTAGTCCCCTCACCATCTGATGTTACATCTTCTACCTGAACGGCAACGCGGTCATCATACATCTCATTAAGAATCGCAATACGTTTCTTAATATTTCCCATTCCTTTTGAACGCTGTTTCTTTTGATTGGTTGTTTTTAAAGCTTTACTTTTCGTTCGCCCTACTCCATCATCTGTTATTGTTATAATAGCCGTATTGCTATCTTTTTTTGCAAAATAAATATCCAATTTTCCCTTTTCCTCTTTATATCGCAATCCATGCCAAACAGCATTTTCTACATAGGGTTGTAATAGCATGGGTGGGATATGGAAAGCATCAACTTTCAAATCGTCATCAACCGTCAATTCGTAATCAAATTTATCTTTAAAACGAAAATGCTCCAACATTGTATACTTTTTAATAAGGTCAATTTCGCTGGATAATGGTATAAAATCTTCTTCACTATTTTCCAATACAGAACGCATTAGTTTAGAAAAATCTGAGAGATACGCATTCGCCTTACGCTCATCACTAATAGCGATAAAACTATTAACTGAATTCAAAGCGTTAAAAATAAAATGCGGATTCATTTGAGATCTTAGACCTCTCAATGCAAGAACGTTATTTATATATTTTTGTCGTTTATTTCCTCGATAACTCACAAAAACCGTAAGTAGTAATAATAAAATTATGGCCGCTAAAGCAACAATAATGATATTCTGTTTTCTGTTATTCGAAGTGGCAAATTCTTCTTTCTGAAGTGCCAGCTGATAACGACTTTCGTTAAGACTACGATCTTTTTCTAAACTCAGAATACGATTCTCATTTTCTGCAATAGTCTTTGCTCGTCGTTCTGCCTGACCGATTTCTTGTTGTTTTAAGGCGTATTCCTCATCTACTAAATCAGCATATCGTTTATAACTCGCTGCAGCTTTGTCAAAATCCCCAAGATCATTATAAAGCTCTGAAGCCTTACGTGTAGCATCTTTTTCAACAATTAAATCATTGTTTGCCGCTGCTTCATCAATACTTCTCTCGAAATAAGGAATGGCTTCTTCTATTCTTTGTTGTCCAATTAGAGCATTTGCTATTTTATAGTTTTGCTTTTGCGGTGTAAGCACATCCTCATTTGAGATTACAATAGAGTCACGTAACGGCCCCAAGCTATTTAAAGCTTCACTGCGTAATTCAATCTCCCGATCATACGATTGTTTTGTATTGAATATGTCAGCCACTTTTAATTTAGTTCTTGCCGAATTAACAGCATCTTCATCTTCAGATTGATCTAATGCATTGTTATAAAATATATCGGCTTCCTGAGATGCGCCCTGTAAGTCATATACCTCTCCTATTTTAATATTTATTCGAGCTTCGCCTTCGATCCCCACCTCCTTAAGTAAACGCTCGGTTTCCTTATAATTAGCTATGGCATCGTCATAATCGCCAACTTCTTTTTGTGCATCGGCTAACTGTTCAAGAATTAATAATCGCTCAATATCAGTAGTCACTTTTCTCTTTAAGACTAGGTTCTCTGCAATGTTTTCGCGATAGTCTTTATTCAGAAAGTACGCCTTTGCCAAGCCCATTTGATACTCCGTTATTTCTCTTATTTCCAATGCCAGTTTATAATTTGTAATCGCCAGGTCATATTGTTTCCAATGTGTATATATTGTCCCTAGTAACGCAAAAGCGGCGGCTCGTTCCGTATCATTTTTAGCCGTTTCCAAAGCAGTAGTTACGCTCTCAACACCCTGAGTAAAATCATTTTCATATACAGAGCGGGCAATACCTAAATAATC
>CAZPTJ010000011.1:2832-28227 GCA_964589085.1 uncultured Flavobacteriaceae bacterium
CAACACCCTGAGTAAAATCATTTTCATATACAGAGCGGGCAATACCTAAATAATCCGAATTAGCCTTCTTTACAAATCGTTCAGGCTTATCCTTTTTTTTAAATTCTAAATCATCAAAATTCTTTTCTTCCTCATTACCTGAAACTTCAACATCTGAAATTATCTCTTCTAAGACCTCAGGTAAAGGAGTAACTTCCAATCGTATCCGTTGTCTATCTTCAATAGTATAGCGCACCGTTTCAAAGCCTGCATGTGATAAAATCAATTCATCTCCTATACGTGCTCTTATTCTAAATTCTCCCAGGCTATTGGTTTTTGTAAAGCTTCCTCCAAGGATTTCAATATTGACTTGAGGTATGGGTTTAAATGTATCTGATTCTTGCACATCTCCTCTTAACGTAAATAAGGGAGCTGTTTCTGCGGGTTGATTTTCTACTTGTCCTAATACAACCGTTGTTATTCCCAAAGCTATCAGGAAGAAAATATACTTTAACTGTTTATATTTTGGTTTCATCACCATCAAACTTAAGGCAATAAATTAATAACTTAAAATAGGATAATCTTCATATTGCTAAAATCATTAGATTTTAGTATAAAAACCACCCCTTTCCCTCACTCAAACGGGGTACTCACACATTCACAAGAGGTCATCCATCATTTTGAGTTTTATCTCCTCATTCTCTGAGGTATTTTTATGCACTATTCATCAATACCTTAATATTATGACAACAAAAGCAGGCACTATTGCCGTATTCATGATCTTCTATAGTTTCTTTATTCAAGCTGGAACACATGGAGACCCCTTAAACAACACCAAAATCTATACTCCTATAGATGCAACATTGGAAATTGAAACTTTACCTACGACACATCGCAGTAATTCTCATATGATTAAAGTGGCTCTATTATTAGACACTTCAAATAGTATGGATGGTTTAATTGATCAAGCCAAAGCCCAGTTATGGGAATTAGTCAATGAGCTATCTTATGCAAAATGCTCAGACGATGCTAAACCAGGCTTAGAAATTGCCTTATACGAGTATGGCAACGATCGCTTAAACGCCAGAGAGGGATATATTCGTCAGGTACTCGCTTTCAGTAATGATCTGGACGAGATTTCCAAACAATTATTCAAACTCACTACAAATGGCGGAAATGAATACTGCGGTAAGGTGATTCAAACTTCTTTAAATCAATTGGATTGGGGAAAAGAGGAAAAAGATCTAAACCTTATTTTCATTGCTGGCAATGAGCCTTTTGATCAGGGACCTACGCGTTTTCAAGATGCAGCAACAAATGCCTGTGAACAAGATGTAACGATCAATACTATTTTTTGTGGAGATTACAATACTGGCGTAAACACCTATTGGAAGTCCGGTGCCGATTTAACCCATGGAGATTATATTGCCATTAATCATGACAAACATACTGTTCATATTCCTTCTCCATATGACAATGCGATTTTAAAAAAGAATAAAGCATTAAATGGCACTTACATTGCTTATGGAGCATTAGGCGATGTCAAATTAGCAGAACAAAGCATTCAGGATACTAACGCATCCAATTATGGTGGTGCTAATGAAGTAAAGCGTACGGTAAGTAAGAGTTCTCATTTTTATAAAAATAAAGCCTGGGACTTAGTAGATGCCGCTGAAGAAGATGATTTTGACTATAAGAATGTATCAAACCTTCCTAAAGAACTTGAAGGTAAGTCGGAAGAAGAAATAAAGGCATATGTAGAGAAGAAGCGTAACGAACGTACGCAGATACAGGAAGAAATTGCTACACTCAATAAAAAACGCCTGGCTTATATTGCGGAGCAAAGTACCGCTGAAGACAATGAATTACGTAATGCTATGATTAAGGCTATAAAGAAACAAGCTGAACGCAAGTCTTATGGATGGTAATATATCTATAATACAGTAAAGACTTAAAACTAAAAAAGGAGCCAATGGCTCCTTTTTTATATCTCATATTTAGATATTAGTTTACCGCAGGACACTTACAATCGTAAGGATCTCTTCGGCTTCCAAAGTTGTACCCTATGGTCAACTGATGAAATCCTGCATTACTAATAACAACTTCATTGATCTGATTGGAGTAGGTATACGCAAATAAAAGTTTATTATAATCTACTCCTACAAATGGTGTGATCGATTGGAATCGCTGCTCATTTACAGCTACACCATTGGTGGTAAACTCTGCTCCATCAAAACTACGGCGATACGATAATCCTCCCCATAGTTTTCCCCAATCTGTTTCATAAAAGCTTTTGAAATTCAAATCTACAGAGGCTTCCTGCGTTTGATCTGTTAATTGAAATAAAACAGAAGGTTCAAAACTCCAATCACTATAAAACTGACCAAAAACATAGGCCGCAGATAGCAAATAGCGCCTTTGATTATCTGGTTCAAATTGAGGCGTAAAAATGTCCCTTTCTACTGGTAATACATTTTTTACCGTGGCGTGTGCCGAGAAATTAAGGAAATTATAAGTAATCCCAAAATCTACATTCACATAGGAATCACTTTGAACAACACCTGCAATAATGGGATCTCCCGTCGTAAGATCAAAACTGGTCTCATCCAGTTCTGATTGTATGACACCAAAACTTAATCCAAAGGAGAGTTGATTTAAATCAACATAATTCCTTCCGAGTAGTAAATGATACGCAAAGGTTGCAAAAACCCCTCTCTGCGAGAAAAAGCCATTACTGTCGGCAAATAATATTCCACCTAAACCAACTTTCTCACCGATACGTCCATTAAGACTCACAGTAGCAAGATTTGGGGAATCATCAACATCAAACCATTGCTGTCTTCCAGTCAATCGCAATTTTGATTTTGTAGAGAGGCCTGCAGCAGATGGGTGCAATAAATATAGATTATCAGATAGATAATCTGCAAATATTGGGATAGCATCTTGTGACAAAGCAAATTGCGAGCACAGAAACGCTAATATTAGGTAGTATTTTTTAAAATTCATTGGCAACAATTTTAAGGCATTTCATACAAAACGTGTTATTCAAAAATGCCTCAGTAGGATTTTTTAACAACTGAATCGTCCAAATATATAAATTTTTAAACGATGAACTTCCTTCGCTACGTTTTCAATTAAAATTTAACATTCGATAACGAAGATATAATAATAAGGCATACGCCAAATTAAGTGACAATTTTAATACAACTTTAAGACTAACGCAAGTTTAAGTGATTTATTGAGAGTAATCCTTTTTTTTTTGATTAATTCAGGACTTAGACGGTTTTTTTCTTTAGTACCTTTGCACAAAAGAAATTGTAATGTCACGATTCTCGATTACCATAGAGGGTACTTCTAATCCAGCAATAAAAAAATTTCAAGCCAATGAATTTTTGGTGAATCATAATAGCTATGAATTTGCCAACATTGATGAAGCTAAAAATTCTCCGCTGGCTCAGCAATTATTCTACCTCCCTTTTGTAAAAACTGTGTATATCGCTCAAAACTTTGTTGCTATTGAAAAATACAATATCGTTGAATGGATAGACATTCAAAATGAACTTTCTCAACAAATCGAAGATTTTTTAAATGACAATGGTGTTGTCATTATCGAGGATACCGCAGCATCCAAAAAGATTCCAATAACCGTGTACGCTGAGAGTACTCCTAATCCGGCTACTCTTAAATTTGTTGCCAATAAAAAATTGGTTACTGCTCCTTTTGAGTTTAAGAGTTTAGATGACACTGATCAGGCACCTATCGCAGAAGCTTTGTTTCAATTCCCCTTTGTTAAGGAAATATTTATTGACGAAAACTATATCAGTATTCAGAAATATGAACGTATCGAATGGGATGATGTAGTCATGCAAGCAAGAGAGTTTATTAGAGATTATATTCAGGATGGAAAAGAAATTATTCTGCCAGGACATACTCAAAATAAAAAGGAAGCAGAAGCTGCTGCCGAGGCTCACTTTGAAACCCTTGATGATACTTCAAAAGAGATTGTCAATATTATAGAAGAATACATCAAACCAGCCGTTGCCAGTGACGGTGGTAATATTGTTTTTAAACACTATGATGAGCACACAAAAAATGTTTCGGTTATTCTCCAGGGAGCATGCAGTGGATGCCCATCCTCTACCTTTACCTTAAAAAATGGCATTGAAAATATGTTGAAGCAAATGCTTCCCGGACGTATTAATGCGGTTGAAGCTATTAATGGTTAGTAGACGAATTACACTTTTTATCGACAAAAAGTATAAAAACTGTTTTTTAAGCTGTTAATCGCGATATATTTATTGACTTCTAGTATTGACTTCTAGCTTTTATTGTAATTTGCGAGTATATAAATATTTAAAATTATAATTATGGCCATAATGAAAGTCATTGAGGTGCTATCAAGCTCAACAAAAAGTTGGGAAGACGCTACTCAAAATGCAGTAAAACAAGCTTCAAAAACAGTAAAAAATATTCGCTCTGTCTATGTTGCAGAACAAAGTGCAGTAGTAAATGGTGATGAGGTTACCGAATATCGTGTAAACTTAAGACTCACTTTTGAAATTAAGTAAGTAAACCTACACAATCTTAAAGAGGTTGTTTCAATTAATTTTGAAACGGCCTCTTTTATTTTTTCCCCACCTCAACGTAGGCCAGAAGATATGCTCACACTCTCTTTTTTGTTTGTATTTTTGGGCTATGAATCAATGGAATCCTCTTGTTTTAATACTATCTGCACTTCTTTTATGGAATTGTAAGTCACAAACCGAAGAATCTATGCACGCCTATACTAATGATCTTATTCAGGAAACGAGTCCGTATTTGCTTCAGCACGCTCATAATCCGGTAAATTGGAAAGCCTGGAATGAAGAAACACTAGCTCAAGCTAAAGCAGAAAATAAACTTTTACTCATTAGTGTAGGGTATTCTGCCTGCCACTGGTGCCATGTGATGGAACGGGAGAGTTTTGAAGATTCTCTGGTTGCAGATTTGATGAATACTCATTTTATCAATATCAAAGTAGATCGAGAAGAGCGACCGGATGTTGATAATGTTTATATGAGTGCCGTACAACTGATGACGGGAAGTGGTGGTTGGCCACTTAATGCTATTGCTTTACCCGATGGCCGTCCCGTATGGGGAGGCACCTACTTTCCTAAAGATGACTGGATGAATGCCATAGCCCAAGTGGCGGATATTTTTCAAAAAGAACCAAACACATTGGTAGAGTATGCCGATAAATTATCGCAAGGGATACGATCTGTCGACCTTGTTGAACCCAATCTGGATAAACCCCAATTCAAGGAAGAAACGCTTAAAAATGCTGTAAGTAATTGGTCACGATCCTGGGATACGCGTTTAGGAGGTCCTAATCGTGCACCCAAGTTCATGATGCCTAACAATTATCAGTTCTTATTGCGTTATGCCCGACAGTATGATGATACTGAAATTACCGATTATGTTAATACGACTTTAGAACAAATGGCTTATGGAGGTATTAATGATCACGTAGGTGGTGGTTTTGCACGATATAGTACAGACGTAAAATGGCATGTCCCTCATTTTGAAAAGATGCTCTATGATAATGCGCAATTAACAAGCCTTTATAGTGAAGCTTATCTGGCTACGGCTAATCCTCTTTATAAAGAAACCGTCTACGAAACGCTGGATTTTGTAGCTCGTGAAATGACTACAGATGAGGGTGGTTTCTATTCTGCCCTGGATGCGGACAGCCTTAATAAAGAAGGTGAACTGGAAGAAGGTGCGTATTACGTCTGGACCAAAGAAGAATTGGAGTCCTTATTAAAAGAAGATTTTGATTTGTTTGCCGCCTATTACAATATCAATAATTATGGGAAATGGGAAAAGGAACACTATGTATTAATTCGACAAGATGCAGATTCGTCATTTGTAAAAGAACATGGTCTTTCTCTTGAGGATTTTAGATTAAAAAAACAATATTGGAAAGAGGAGCTTTTACGCTTTCGCGAAAGCAATAAAGAACGCCCACGTCTCGATGATAAAATCCTATCTGGTTGGAATGGTCTAATGATTAAAGGTTATGCAGACGCATATCGCGTATTTAATGACCAAACTTTTCTTGAGGCTGCATTAAAGAATGCCAACTTTATAGTGTCAAAAATGTTACGAAAAGATGGGGGACTTAATAGAACCTATAAAAATGAAGTAAGTACTATTAATGCGTATCTCGAGGACTATGCTGCAGTTATTGATGCTTTTATTGCTCTTTTTGAAGTAACAACAGATGAAATTTGGCTTACCAGAGCAAAAGCACTTACGGATTATACATTTACTTATTTTCATAATGAAGAAAACAGGATGTTTTACTTCACCTCCAAAGAGGATCCAGATTTGGTAAGTCGCAGTATTCAATACACAGATAATGTGATTCCCGCTTCAAACTCAATGATGGCCAAAAACATCTTTAAGCTATCGCATTACTTTCTGGATAAACAATATACAGATACGGCTGCTTTTATGATTAATAACCTACAGATGGATATGGAACGTTATGGAGCGTCATATAGCAATTGGTTAGATCTACTATTAAATTATACAAATCCTTATTATGAGCTCGTTGTTGTAGGATCTAATGCCGATCAAGTACTTACAGAACTGCATCAAAATTACATTCCTAATAAATTGATAGCAGGTAGTACCGGCACGAGTAATCAGGAGATTTTCAAAGGACGTTATCTAGAAGGAGAAACACTTATTTATGTATGCGTCAATAATGCCTGTAAATTACCCGTCCGATCTGTAGATGAAGCATTGAAGCTTATCGATTTTTAATAGGATTTATATTCCTTTAATTAGAAAATTCCTGTATCAAATACGGCAAATAACACAAAGGTCTCGATAAAGTTATTAAAGTATTCTTTTTCCGATCTATGCATCCATAAATAAAAAAGGATGCGTAATTTTAAACTACAAATCTTAAACTTAATAAAAACATTATGGATTTTCAGAAATGGATCGACCTCGCCATTGAATATGGCACCGAATACGGACTCAAAATACTTATGGCTATTGTCATATGGATTATAGGTAAATGGGTAATCAATAAACTTATGAAGCTCTTCAAAAAGATACTTCAGAAAAACAAAAATATTGATGTAACTCTCGAAAAATTCTTATCAAATCTGGTACGTAGCATATTACTAGTATTACTCATTATAAGTATTCTTGGACAATTGGGTATAGACACTGCTTCTTTTGCAGCAATACTTGCCGCCGCTGGTCTTGCTATTGGTCTGGCACTACAGGGGTCACTATCTAATTTTGCCGGGGGTGTTTTGATTATGCTTTTTAAACCCTTTAAAGTTGGAGATCTTATCGAAGCTCAAGGGGAGTTAGGTGTAGTTAATGAAATACAAATATTCACTACAAAAATGGCTTCTCCAGGGAATAAAGAAATTATTATTCCTAACGGAGCTTTATCCAATGGGACTATTAAGAATTATACGCAACTTGGTAAATTGCGTGTAGATTTAACCATAGGTGTTTCTTATGATGCAGATATCAGGGAAACCAAAGAAGCTTTAATGCGTGCTATGACAACACAGGAAAAGGTACTAAAAGATCCTGCTCCTTCTGTGAATATGGGAGAACTAGCAGATAGCTCTGTAAATTATGAAGTGCGTCCGTGGGCTACCCCAGACGATTATTGGGATGTATATTTCCAAACGGTTGAAAATTGTAAAATAGAATTGGATAAAGCCGGAATTGAAATTCCATATCCTATCCAAGTGGAAATTGAACGATCGGAAGGTTAATTCATCTTTCTTTATGAAAAGAAAAAAGCTCGACATAGATATTGTTGAGCTTTTTGTTTTTAATTACTATTCACAATCTACCCTTTGGGCTTAGTCCCAGCTATAAAATCCTTAAGATAGTAGGGCTCAAAATAAGCAAGATCTTCAAACTTCCCAGTAGTAAATTTTTCTTGAGCGAGTTTGCACATTTCCTTTGCCGACGGCAATTTGTTTTCTATAAAAACCGCATTCTTATGTTGGCATATTTCAGCAAATTTTGCCACTCCATTTCCAATAAAATAGGTTTTGCTTTGTGTTAAGCTTTTCGCGAAAGCGATTTCATCAAGAATCTGGGCCTGCGTTTCTCGTAATTGTACGCCTTCATTATTAAATATAGCGCTATACACCTCCATACGTCGCGCATCAATCATAGGAACAATTTGTTCCTTATCATTATTGGTGACTACCTGAGAAGCCAATGATTGCAATGTTGGAATAGCAATTAAAGGGCAATCCAAAGCAAAACAGAGCCCCTTTGCGGAGGATACACCTATACGAAGCCCCGTATAACTTCCTGGACCTTTACTTATGGCTATTGCGTCAAGTTCTTGTTTTCCGATGTTTGCAGTCTTCAACACTTCTTCTATAAAACCATGTAATCTTTCTGCATGAGAATATGTCAGGCTATTATCTTCCTTAACAATCTCAGGACTTCCATCAATAGACAAAGCCACCGAACAATTTGTGGTGGCTGTCTCTAAACACAATATATGTGTCATATATTATTCGGTTTTATCTTCTTCATCTTCTTCAGAAGCAGTCGCAACCTTGTCTCCGGTTTTAAGTGTTTTAGTCACTAAACTGTACGGTCCTGTAATGATTTCATCTCCTTCTTCAAGACCACTTAAAATTTCAATATCTGTGTCATTTTGAATTCCAGTTTCAACCACTCGAAGCTTTGCTTGTTCTCCATTCTTTACAAATACGCATTCAAATTTCTCATCTTCTTTTTCCTTCTTAACCGTATCAGGCTTAGCTTCAAAGCTGCGCACCCTGCTTGTATCATTTTTAACAACAATAGCACTTATAGGTGCCACAACGACATTTTCTTTTTTAGTAGTAATAATATCCACAGTAGCCGTCATTCCTGGTCTAAAAGGCGAATAGGTATCTGATTTTCCTTCTAATAAATCCAAATAAGACTCTTCAAGAATTCTAACTTTAACTTTAAAATTAGTCACCTGATCTGCAGTTAATGTTGCTTCAGCCGAGTTTGCAATCTCAGTTACAATACCTTTAAATTCTTTCTTTAAATACGCATCTACTTCAACTATGGTAGAGTCTCCTACTTCAATTTTTACAATATCATTTTCATTTACATCTACCTCAACCTCCATATTAGTAAGATTGGCAACACGTAAAATCTCAGTTCCTGCCTGTTGCGCAGTTCCCACTACCCGTTCTCCTAATTCAATACCTAGTTTGGATATGGTACCACTCATCGGCGCAAAAATGGAAGTCCTTCCTAAGTTATCTCTCGCTTGTTTCACCTGAGCGGCCACACTTTGCACATTGTAATAGGCACTTTCCTTACTTGCCTGAGCTACCTCAAAATCTGACTGTGCGCGATCAAAATCTGCTTTTGAAATAACACCCTTTTCAAATAAAGGCTTATTACGTTCGTAGTTCAACTTTGCTACTTTGAGACTGGCTTCTGCTTGAGAAAGTCCTGCTCTCACATTTTGTAAAGTTGCCTGTGACTGATTTAATGCACTTTGTACCAAATCAGGATTAATACGTGCTAAAAGATCGCCTTTTTCAACATCCTGTCCTTCTTTTATAGGCAGTTCAATGATCTCTCCCGAAACTTCTGAAGACAGCTTTACTTCAACTTCTGGTTGAATTTTTCCAGTAGCGGCAACGGTTTCAATAATCGTTATTCGTTCTACCTTTTGGGTTTCAACTTCTTTGAAATTTCTTTTTTTTCCCAGAAGTCCTGACTTTTTAGCTCCTATTAATCCACCTATGAGGACTATTGCTAAAACTAAAACAATGATTAATGTTTTTTTCATTTTGGTTAGAATTTAAGTTCCGTTGCAGGAATACCAAAATACAATTCTAATATTTTAATTCTAAAAATGTAATCATATTTTGATCTGTTCAATTCAAGTTGTGCGTTATCATAACGCTGTTTTGACTGACTGAAATCAAAAGCATTAATCGCTCCAATATCATATCGGTCTTTGGCATATGCAAAAGCTAGTTCTTGTGCTTCTACAGCTACTTGTGCCGCTGCATAACTTTCTTTTGCCGCTCTGGCATCTGTCGTTGCCTGATACACTGCTGTTTCTAGATTTAGTCGGGCTTGTTCCGTTTGAAATTGTGCTCTTTTATGAGCGACTTCACTTCGCTTTACATTATTTCTAGTAGAAAAGCCATTAAAAATAGGCACTTGAAGTGAAAAACCATAACCTAAACCATCATTGCTATATAATTGAGTAAAAAATGGTAACGGAGATAATTCTACAAATTGGGAAATACTTTGTTGCAGACCAAATACATTTTCCCCTGATTGAGTAACCGCGACTGGATCTTCTGATACTAAAGGAGGATCAAATTCTATAGTATTCTGTTGAATTCTATTGGCACCACTTTCTCTAGTATTATAGTTTACACCAAAGGATAAGGTAGGGTAATACGCACCACGACTTAATTCTACATCTTTTAACGCGATAGCCTCGTTTTGTTCTGCCACCTTGATCTCATAACGTGTTTCTTTTGCTTTAGCAATTAGTTCTTCTGCAGTAATATCAAGCATTTCTTCACCAAGAACATTGTAATCTGCATCTACTATATCAAAGTTTTTATAATCGTCAAATGAAAGAAGCTGTGCCAAACTAATTAATGAAATGGTAATGTTATTTTCGGCAACTATAATACGTTGTTGCTCGCTAGCATCTGTTGCTTTGATTTCCAATAAATCATTTCTGGGCAGCACTCCTCCTTCTACCAATTGTTCGGTACGTGCAATTTGCTCTTTGGTTAAGGCGTTTTGAGTTTTGACAACTTCCAATTGTTGTTTATTGAGTAATACGCTGAGAAAAGCATTTGCAACATTAAGTGATACGTCATTTTTTATCTGCGCTATATTATACTGCGCTGCAATTTTTGACAGTTTAGCTCTGCTTAATCGTTTGAAGTTACGCAATCCATCAAAAAGAGTAATTCCAGCGTTAAGACTATACGAAGAGTTACGTGTGGTTTGATTTTCAAGTAATCCTGTTGTTACATTTTGTGTCAATCCATTAATGAAGTTATTGGAGGCATTACCATTAAGAGAAGGTAAAAGCCCTCCAATAGCATCTTTACGTTCCAACTCTGCAGTTTCCTGATCTAATGCTGTTTGTTGTATGGTGATATTATTATCAATAGCGTACTGCACACATTCCTGAAGTGTCCACTTTTTAACTTGTGCAAATCCTGCTGAAGCCATCAAAAGTGCTAAACAAATTGTGATTAATTTTCTCATAATGTTTATTGATGTCCAATATGACTATTGAAACGAATTAATGTTACAAAAAAGATGAAATTATTTATATGATTGATCCATTTTAAACACGTTCAACGTGCATCAGATCAGGCTTAAGTTTGCAAGATCCTTTAAATGACGGTTATATACATTTTAAAAATAGGTTTTGGCATTATCCGCGACCAAATCCTTGAGGCGCTTTAATTTGATTCCAGACTTTGATCTTATCATCCTTAGAAACTCCGTTCTTTACTTCTACAAATATCCCATCACTAGTTCCCAATTCCAATTCACGACGTTCAAATTCCTGCTCACCGATCTCTACTTCAACAAAAGGTTTTCGCGTTTGAGGATCATATTGCACCAATGCTTCTTTAAGTGAAAGAACACTATCAGCTTTCGCCAAAATAATACTGGCATTAGCACTCAATCCTGCTCTTATAAAAGGAGTATCTTCTGTTCTTTTTAAAGTTCCTTTAATCTCAAATTGAATTGCTCCATTTTCGGCATTGCCTTTTGGGGCAATAAAATCCAGAACAGCATCAAACATAACATTCTCTATAGCTCCGACCGTAATTTCCAAAGGCAAATCTTCTTTGATTTTTCCTACTTCACTTTCGTCTACTTTTCCTTCAAAGATCATTTTATCAACATCTGCCAGTGAAGCAATGGTTGTTCCATCATTAAAATTATTAGCTTCAATCACTTGATTTCCTGTCTTAACAGGTACTTCAAGAACCATTCCCGTAATTGTAGAACGCACTAAAGTGGTCGCTGCATTACCCAGACCACTAGTGGTTCCTGTACGGATAATATCATAATTTTGAAGTGCACTATTTACATTAACTTGTTCCTGCTTAACCCTTTGTTCTGCCTGATTATAGGTATTTCTAATGCCATCAAATTCATTTGCAGAAACCACCCCTTTCTCAAAAAGTGCTTTTTGGCGATCATAAATACTTTTCTGATTTTCAAAAGCCAATTTTGCTGTTTCTAAAGCATTACGTGCTCCTGATATATTATTTTTTGCATTTGTTAAGGAAGAAGCATTAGGTACTACTTTTATTTTTGCAATGAGATCTCCTGCGGTAACCTGATCTCCTGCCTCAATATAAATCTCATCTATAATTCCCGAAATGTTTGGTTTAATGAGCACCTCTTCCTTAGGAACAATACTTCCAGTAGCAACAGTCTTTTTTACAATAGTCTGTACTGATGGGTTTTCAGTAGTATATACAATTGGGTCTTGTTTATCTTTTATATAAATATATCGTATACCTAATACAAAGAGGACTACAATGACTACAAGTGTTATAATAGTTCCTGTTCTTTTCATGGTTTGGGTTACTTTAAGTTTGTTTCTAAAATTGGTTTATTATTCTATGCGTAATGCATCAATAGGTTTCATTTTTGTTGCTCTACTCGCAGGAATAAATCCTGCTAAAATCCCGGCAATAACTAAAATGATAAGTGCAGAAGTTATTACTCCGATATCTACAGAAGGATTTGCAAAATTTTCTACTCCTCCGCTAGGTCCCAAAGCATAATTAGTCAGCCAGATCAATCCAGAAGCTGCAGCAACTCCAAGCATTCCTGCAAGTAAAGTAAGTATCATAGCCTCTTGAAGTATTTGCGATTTTATGGCAAATGGCGTAGCTCCTAATGCTCTACGCACACCTATCTCTTTAGTACGTTCTTTTACAACGATAAGCATAATATTACTTATCCCTATAATTCCCGATACGAGAATCAAAAAACCTACTACATAACTTACCAATCTGACAACATCAAAAAGACTTGTTTGCTTTGTAAAGGCTTCTGCTCTATCAAAGTTCCCTATAGCTCTGCGATCATTAGGATGGATATTGTGTTGCCCCCTCATTACCGACAAAATTTGTGGTTTAAGTGTGGTGATACTATGTTTTTCTTGAGCGGTAAGCACAAACCAGGAGACATTATTCCCTTGATTAAAAGCTTGAGAAAAAGTCGTAAACGGTATATAAATAGTATTGGAATTTTCTTCCTGGTCTCCGTTACCATCTACAATAGTGAAGGTGCCTGTTACCAAAAAATTAACTCCGTTAATCTGAATGTATGACCCAACAGGTTTTTCTCCTTTATCATAAAGTGATTTTACAACATCTTTCCCAATGACACAGGTTTTTCGTTTCTCATTAATATCAGAATAACTAATAAATCGACCTGCTGTGATAGTCATAGGTTGTTGATTAATAAATTCGGGATAATCTCCGTAAATATTAAAAGCACCTGTTTTCTCATTACGCGTTACATTATTTGATCCTTGATAACCTCCTAATTGATTACGTGGTGACACATATTTGAGTTCGGGTATTTTTTCTTGAAGTATTTCTCTGTCTTCTATCTTAAACTGGACTCTTCGTCCTTTATTTAGTCCTTTATATGGAATTGAAGTTCCTTGCCCCCACATATAAATAGAATTAGTAGCAAAATTTCCGAAATCCCGCTCTACTCCATTTCGCAATCCTTTGGTAAGCGCCAGCAAAACAATTAAAATGAGTATCCCCCAGAATACTCCAAATGCGGTAAGAAAGGTTCTGAATCTATTTGCATTTAATGCTTCTAATATTTCGTTCCAACGCTCTTTATTAAACATATCATTATTTTAATAGGTGTCTTTACTATATAAAGACATACTTTTATTCATCTCTTAGTGCTTCTATGGGCTTAATATTTGCCGCACGATATGCAGGCACAAGACCCGCTAAAGTACCAGCTATTATGATAATAAGCACTATAGTAATAGAAGTCCAAAAATCTACAGAAGGGTATTTAATCATCTCGTGATCAATCGCCGGACCAACAAAAAACAAAAGTGCATAGCCTGTAAACAAGCCTATAAAACCAGCTATAGCCGTAACAAAGATAGCTTCTTGCAAAATCATTCCAATAATTGTTGATGGAATTGCTCCCAACGCTTTTCGTACTCCAATTTCTTTAGTACGCTCCTTAACGACAACTAGCATGATGTTACCTACACCTACAATTCCTGCTATTATAGTTCCTATACCTACAATCCAAAAAATAAGACGTACCATATCAATAAGACTGTATATTTTTCGGGCTTGTTCAAGGGTATTATCTACCCGTATCGCTGCCAGATCGTCTGGGGCTATACTATATTTATTTTTAATATCGTATTCAATATTGGTAGAAAAGCTTTCGGATAGTGCTACTGCTTCATCAAACCCTTCTGACATATCAATGGTATAAGCTAGCGAGCGTATTTGATCTCCAGCATTAAATACACGTTGCGCAGCTCCAATAGGGATAAACACTCTAGATTCTTCTCGACGCCCTCCAGGATCTGAATACACCCCTACAACTTTAAAGTTAATTCCAGTAATTTGAATATTTTCCCCTATAGGGTCTTTTGATTTAAAAAGATCTTGTTTTATTTGATTGCCAATTACGGCTACTTTCTCTTTGTTATCTTGATCATTCTGATTAATAAAACGACCAGACACTATAGATTGGTTTTCTATAAATTGTTGATCAGCATGGGCTCCTTCCAAACGATAATTATTAGATTCATTACCATACACTACCTGCATACCCCATTGTGAATACAATGCCGTTTTATACTCAATGTCTTCCTCATATTTAGTATTTATATCCTCAAAATCAGAATTGCGCAATTGAATTCTTCTTCCTGGATTCAATCCTTTGTAACTCTTTGTAGTTGTACGTGTGCGTATAAGGATACGATTGGTTGCGTCTTCTTCAAATTCAAATCGAACTCCATTTTGCACTCCATTACTAAATCCTATAAGGATCATAAGGGTCATAACTCCTATAAAAACAGAGAACATGGTAAGGAAAGTTTGTAGCTTATTCTTACTTAAGGTTTCAAAAATCTCCTGCCAACGTTCTATATCAAACATGTGCTGTTGCCTTTATCTGGTTAACCATACGATCATCGATAATTACCCCATCTTTCAGGTTTACAATTCGTTTTGTCATGGCTGCAATATCTGGTTCATGAGTGACAATAAGAATAGTTTTCCCCTCTTCATTAATACCTTGAATAAGTTCCATCACTTCATAGGATGTTTTTGTATCCAAGGCTCCAGTAGGCTCATCTGCCAGAAGCACTTTAGGTTCACTGGCCATTGCCCTTGCTATAGCCACACGTTGTTTTTGTCCTCCTGAAAGTTCACTAGGTAAATGTGTCGCCCAATCTGCAAGGCCTACTTTTTCCAGATAATGCATCGCCTTCTCTGTACGGAACTTGCGTTTAAAGCCCTGATAATACAAAGGCATAGACACATTGTCCAGAGCACTTTTATAGGTTATGAGATTAAACGACTGGAAAATAAATCCTAAAAATTTATTACGGTAACGCGCAGCAATTTTTTCATTAAGATTCTTAATAGGGACATCATCCAGAGTATATGCTCCTGAATCGGCCTCATCAAGCATACCAAGAATATTTAACAAGGTAGATTTCCCTGAACCGGAAGAACCCATAATAGATACCAGCTCCCCTTCTTTGACTGAAAAATTAATTCCTTTGAGTACGTGGAGTGTATTACTCCCCATCTGATATGATTTGTGAAGTTCGCTTATATCTATCATTGTTACTTCAATTATGCTACAATATTAGATAACTGCTTTGAGAAATATGTAAAAACGATGTTAATACCTACAAATGTGCAGGATAGATGGTTATCTAAAAATGTTATTGAATAGACTATTTAAGGCAAATAGTGTTACATTATAATTGTTAGGTTTTTGTTAAAGAATAACAGCTATTACAAAGTCACTTCTTTTCTGGACAATGCTACGACACTTCTCCCTTTTCTTTTTTTCGTGAGCGATAAATAGCATAGACCACTCCTCCCACTAATAAATAAGGAATCGCCATAAGGTATACGATTCCATTATTAATTCCTTTGGCCGTACCCCCATCTGCCTCACTTTCTAATACCGCCCTACACATGGCGCATTGCGCATATACCTCTGCTTTTGCGAAAGCAAGAAAAAGAACAATACAAAGGGTATATGTGATCTTCTTATTCATTAGTGTACATAATAAGGAGCAATCATTAAATATACAATAACTCCCGTTACAGCCACATACAGCCATATGGGAAACGTAATTTTTGCTATTTTCCTATGCTTATCGAAACGTTGAGCCAATGCACGGACATAGGTAATCAACACCAAAGGAATAACAATAATGGATAATAAAATATGCGATATTAAAATAAAGAAATAGATGTAACGCAGTGCACCTTCTCCTCCATATTTTGTAGACTCTGATGTCATGTGATACGCAACATACATTAGTAAAAATAGTATAGACAACAGGATAGCAAATTGCATAAGTCGTTGATGCAACTTACGATTACCATTTTTAATAGCAATGACAGCTATTATGAGTACAATTGCTGTAATCCCATTTATTGTGGCATAAATTGGAGGTAAAAATGAAAGTGGTTCTACATCAAATCCAAGACGTTTCAAATTGACTCCAAAAAGGGCTGCAACAACAGCAGGAATCAAAATTGATAAAATGGTAATCCACCTATTATACTTATTACGTTCTTTATCATTTGCCTTTGCCGTCATTTGTTCAATAATTTTTTAATATCAACCACTAACTCATCTATCTGTGCAGGACTTTCCTCTTCATGAAGTTCTGCGTCTCTAAGTACTGATCCTTTATAAAAGGCCATAGTATTCCCAAAATTATCTTTTCGCGAACGTAAAAACCCATTCTGATCAATTAAAGCAAAGTAACCACTATGGTAGAATTGATTTTCAATTCCGGCTTCTTTTTCGGCATTTAATAAAAATCCAGCGTTTGACAATTCGAAAACATCTGTCAAGTTTCCCGTCAGAAAATGCCAGTTAGGATGGGTTATTTCATAACTATCTGCATAGGCTTTTAAAACTTCTGGAGTATCATAATCTGGAGTTATAGAAAAAGAAGCTATTCCAAAACGTTCTTCATCTTTAAATTGCTCTGCTATATAAATAAGATTTTGATTCATAGGAATACAAATTCCCGGACATTTTGTAAAAAAGAACTCTACCAGATATACTTTGCCTCTATATGTTGCATTAGTAATTGTATCATTATGTTGATCAATAAATTTAAAAGGAGGAATTCTTTTATCAGTATCGCCTATTTTTATATAGTCCAGTTCGTCCGGATTTTCTTCTGCAACACCTTCTATAATATGCATACGTCCACCACGTGTTACATCATCATTAACCAATCGCCTGAATATTTTAGGGATAAAAATAATTCCAAAAACAAGTACAATAAAGGCTATGCCTATATAGGTATTCTTTCTCATGTGCTATTGTGGGCGATATTCTATTTCTGCACTTCGATTATTATTCTTTTTTAAAGCACTTCGATATTCCGCTAAAACGATCTTAATATCATCTTTAAGATATCCTGTTTCTACAGCTTGGGTAATGTCATATCCAAAAGCATTGAGTTTCTTACCATCATCATTGTTCCTGCTTCTAATATGCAATGTTTTATCAATTACAAAAATGAAGGGGCTCGCATTATCGACTAAAGGAACTGAAATATTGAGACTTTCAAAATGTTGAGCAGTTTGTTGAAGGCTAGCTGTTATAAAACGAAATTTCTTTACATCTGTTACTCGGGTCAATTCTGTCTTGAGTTTTTCAATAAATAGCTTATTGCCGGGACTCACAAAAAAGACCATTTGAAATTCCTCGTATCCTTGAAAGTATTTATAAATGGTCAGATTAAGGTTTGCTGTATACCCCACATTAGTCTTCAATTCATCTCCTAAATAACCTAAAATAGTAACATGATCTTTTAATGTTAATGACTCCGTAGCAGTATCAATACCTTTTATTTCGCTTGAAGCGAAATGATCAATATCCTGAATAGGCGTTCCAAAAACGGGAAGTTTGGCAAAATTATAGATCCCGGAAGCAAAAAAAAGATAGATAACTACCGGTAGTATAAACAATGATCCTAACACCAAATTCTTCTTCATATATGCTCAAAAAAAAGGCGGTAAAAACCGCCTATTGATATTGTTTAAAAATCCCAACTTTGAAAACCTTCAAAGTAGACATTAAAGATATAGTCGCCTTCTACCAAAAGAATAAAAACAAGATAGAGGATTAAAAATACCGCGGTCCATACAACAGCTCTTCGTAATCCTTTAACTTCATCACGCATGTGCATGAAATCCCAGGTAATATAATAGGCTTTTACTATAGTCAGAATAATAAATATCCAGTTTAGCAATTTCATTCTTATGAACGTGTTCTCTGTAAGAGATTCTGGTTTTATAATACCTAATGCTACTTCAACCGCAGTAACTATAGATAGTAGTATAAGAACACCCCAAATCTTTTGAACGTTGTTTTTGAATTTTAAACGTCCTCTGAATATTGCTAATTTATGTTCGTGTGCCATTGTTAATGGTTTATTTTATTTTTTTAATTCAATGCTATCTTGGTATGAGATTCCCACCTTCACCGGAATACATTATACGAGATAGAAGAAGGTAAATACAAATACCCAAACTAAATCTACAAAGTGCCAGTATAGCCCTACTTTTTCCACCATCTCATAATGACCACGGCGTTCGTAGGTCCCTATTATGATATTAAAGAATATGATCAGGTTAAACAATACTCCAGAGAATACGTGAAACCCGTGAAATCCTGTTATAAAGAAAAAGAAGTTTGCAAAAAGTGGCGTTCCGTATTCATTATGGATCAAATTTGCTCCTTCGACAACCTGAACGGCATCTTCGATTTTCTTAAGGGATTCTGCTCTATTAAGTATCGATTTTTCACCTGTCTCTCCAGGATTCGTCAAACGCCTCTCGGCTTCTTCAGCTCTAGCAATTTTTTCTGGATCACCAGAGTTTTTTAAAGCTTCAACGTCCGGCACTAAATCCTGCAATCTTATTAATAATGTATTATCCGCGATGAAACCTGCTTTTACTTCTTCAACAGTTTTAGTTGGTAATGCTTTTTCACTTTCATACCACACTCCATTTTTGCGCTCATTGCGAGCACGATCAGAAGATAAAGTCTCTCCAAATTCAGAAATAGCAGCACGTTCACCATCAGTATGTACAAATTGTAATATCTGGCTTCCCTTAGTCTCTAACGCTCCATATTCTCCTTTAATAAATGTTGCCCATTCCCAAGCCTGAGACCCAACGAATATTGCTCCTCCAATAATAGTAAGAAACATATAAACAATGACCTTATTCTTCTTCATATGATGACCGGCATCTACGGCCAACACCATAGTTACCGAAGACATAATCAATATAAAAGTCATAAAGGCAACATAGTACATTGGCGCTTCTACACCGTGCAGAAAAGGAAAGTGAGTAAACACTTCATCTGCAATAGGCCAAGAATCAATAAATTTAAATCTTGAAAATCCGTAAGAAGCAAGAAAACCTGAAAAAGTCAGTGCATCAGAAACTATAAAAAACCACATCATTAATTTGCCATAACTGGCCTTGAATGGCTTATCCCCGCCCTGCCATGCTTTTCCGTCAGTTTCAGTAGTTGTCACACTAGCGTCCATAGTACCGTTTTGGTTAAATAATTGGTTGCAAAAATAGGTATTTTATCAACGTATGTCAACGTTAAAAACCAATATTGTACAACAAAAGAAAATGCATTTATACTTTATTGATTATTAGATATATAAAATATTATAAATCTCGAAATAATGACTTAAATATGTTGATTTAAATTAGAATTTAAGTGATTTTAATCGTTTGTTCTTCCAGTGATCTGGCTTTGGCATTTCTTATTGGAGAAAAAACCAGCCTAGCAAGATACTATAAGTCGCTATTTCCAGAAATAAAACAAAATAAAAAGTACACACCAGAGAATATCTACAAAATGCCAGTAGGTAACTCCTAAACTTAGTCCTAAATACGATTCGGACGTATATTTGTCTTTCATGGCTCCTATAACCAGGCGAAAGAGTATAAATAGACCTACGGCAACATGAACAATATGTAAAGCCGCTATTAGAAAAATAAAAGTCGTCGTTATGTTGCTAGTCTCTCCAGTAAAATAAAAGCCTTGATCTATAAGATTTTGAAATCCTAAAAACTGTGAGATTACAAATGCAATTCCAAGTCCTAACGTAATTGCAAGCAACAAAACTCCCTGATTCTTATCGCCTTTAAGAATGGTTTTTTTTGCTAAAAAGATGGTAAGACTACTTATAATTATCAAAATAGTCGAAATAATCAACGCTACAGGAAAATCATAGTCAGACAACCAGTCTTTACGTTCCATACTTACAATATAGGCACTGGTCAATCCAGCAAAAGTCATGGAAAGGCTTATAATACCAAACCACAACATTTGTTTTTTCGAACGCTCCATCTTATACTGCTCTGTTCCTTCTGTATAATCCATGATCATCTTAAAAATTTATCTACTACTAGTACGATCTGCAAGAGTGTAATATAAGTCACACTAGATAACATTAATCGTTTTGCAGTTTTAGCATCTCGTTTTTGATAGAGTTTTATCGCCCAATACAGCATAAACAATCCCAATAGTCCTACAATAATCGCTGCTACAGGTGAAAGATATAGGCTTCCCGTCACTCCTAAAGCCGGTATTAATGATGCCAGAATGGTCCATACCGTGTATAGCACGATCTGGAGTGCAGTACCTTTATCTTTTTTACCTGTAGGAAGCATAAAAAAGCCTCCTTTTTTATAATCATCGTATAGGAACCAACCAATTGCCCAAAAATGGGGAAACTGCCATAAAAATTGAATAATGAACAAAGTTCCTGGTTCAATACTAAAGTCATTAGTTGCTGCAACCCAACCCAACATAAATGGGATAGCTCCAGGGAAAGCGCCAACAAAAACAGATAGTGGGGTTTTTGTTTTCAATGGGGTATACAAAAGCACATACATGAATATGCATATGCCTCCAAACATTGCCGTTTGCGGATTGATATAAAACAGGGTTAGAATTCCCAAAACTGTAAAGACCGAAGCTATCGTAAATGCCGAAGTTACAGTCATTCTTCCGGAGGCTACTGGCCTATTTTTTGTTCGATCCATTAATGCATCCAGATCACGTTCTATGATTTGATTATACGCATTTGACGCCCCAACCATAAAATAACCTCCTAATGATAATAGTAACAACGTGATCCAATCAACAGTTGGTGTTCCCAAAAGATAACCAGCAACACTTGAGAAAACCACACTTACAGACAAACGTATCTTGGTAATTTCCTTAAAATCTTGCCAGAAAGAAACACGAACACTATGTGTAGAAACTTCGCTCAAAAGCAAAAATAGTTTAGCTATTTTTAATCGTGCAAAGATACTCCTAAGAACCGTCTTACGCAATACAATCTATTTCTTAATTGACTGTTAAAAAGCTATTGTGAAAGAAAGTTTAAATTACTATTGCGACTTTATATTGTTTAAATAACTACTCCATGAAAAAAACACTACTCTTTTTTATTTCCATTATCAGTTATATGGGAATGGCACAAGACCGTTTTGCAAACGTTAAAGTTGAAGTTTTACCCGCTGGAGACAATATATATATGTTAACCGGTGCTGGTGGGAATGTGGGTATTTCTGTAGGAGAAGATGGGGTCTTTATGATCGATGATCAATTTGCTCCTTTATCAGAAAAATTAACCAATGCCATAAAAACAGTTTCCGATAAACCCGTTAAATTTCTTGTCAATACGCATTTCCACGGCGATCATGCTGGCGGTAATGCCAATTTTGAAGCTGCAGGTGCTATGATTGTTGCCCACGATAATGTACGCAAACGTCTTGCGGCCGATGAGCGAACTGCTAACGCAGGACTACCTGTAATCACATTTAGTGATGATGCAACATTTTACATGAATGGAAATGATATTTTCATCACTCACGTACATCATGCACATACCGATGGCGATGCTTTGATTTACTTTGCTCAAAGTAATGTTCTACATACGGGAGATACTTTTTTTAAAGGCATGTATCCTTTTATAGATATTAACAGAGGAGGAAGTATCGATGGTGATATCGCTGCAGCGAAAAAAGGACTTATGATTATTAATGATGATACGAAAATTATGCCAGGTCATGGACCTATTGCCACAAAAGCAGAATACCAGGCTTATTATGATATGCTTAAAGGGATACGTGATAATGTAGCAAAGGCTATCGCTAGCGGAAAATCTGAAGAAGAAGTGGCAAAGATGGAAACGCTAACGTCTGACTACTATACTGATGAAGAGGCATCAAAATTCTTTATTAACGGTGAGCGCTTAAGAAGAACAATATATTTAAGCTTACAGAGTCCTCCAGATATGGAGTGAGTGATACACAAATTAAGCATAATATTCAATCTACTATATATTCCAATGATTGATAAACCAAAGCATCTCCAAGGGAAGTTTTACGTTTAGCAAATCGTAAACCTATAAGCTGTGCTCCTTGATAAGCTGTCTGGGATTGTAGTTTTACACTAGCTACGTCATCTTCATGAATCATTAAACAAAGTTTACCACAAAAAGCATCGCCATAAGCGTTGACCACTAGGTAGTTTTGACCTGCGATTTCTTCTCGCATTTCAAAGTAGTAGTCAACATCAGGATGTTCTTTGATTAACTTATAGAGTTCAGCCTGATACTCGGTACTATTATAAGGAAATGTGCTTAACACCTTATTACGGCGAGAAGTAATACAGTCTTTGTTGGTACAGGAGGAGGTGACGCACAAAATCAAAATCCCCATCACAGCGATTCTTATTAACATGTTGCAAATTTTACGAAGTAATTATGCGTCTTGTAAAATGAACGTAAAAAGAGGCTTTTCTATTGTTTAATTCACATCAAAATGCCAATTAAATAAATCTGTTCTAAAACCTATATTTAACCATAAGGTATTATTATCAAAAACAGTTTCGGTTTGTGTCTCAGCACTAAAATCTCTGTAAATAGGGTTTACAAATAATTTAAGATTGGTAGCAGGGTTCAGTAGATACCCTATTTCTATATCAGCAAACAGGGAATTCACCCGATTACCTTGTAATAATTCATTACCATTATCTGCAGGCCTGTTGTCTTCACTTCCAAAAAGATTTTGACCTATAAAAACCTCATCAATATTATCCCCATCAAATCCTCTCTGCGCATAAATCAATCGCAATGAGCCATACCAGCGTTTGTTCTGATATCTGGCTATACCTACAAATTCCCTAAAGTTGGCACCAAATGGATGCGCTAAAGGCTGGTTTGCGTTGGTATAACTAAGCACAGGATTGTTATTTGCAAAGGTAAATGGACGTACTTGATTATACTCTGCCTGTAATGTAAGGTTATCTACCTTAAAAGCATTGTAATACTTTATCCCTAATTGATACCCATGCTTGTTTCTAAAGCTACCATTATTACTGAAAAGATCGGAGAATCTAAGTTCATCTATAATAAGTTGTGCATACGCATTTATCGAATGGCTAAACTTATACTTGGCACTTAATCCCAATAATGCATTTCCTCCTCGAGAACCTCTTTGAAATTCAACATTGCGTAAAAAGATAATAGGATTTAAAAAATTGGGATCAAAACCACCTCCATTGTCGTTTTCAAAAATTACCGATTCAAAAAAGCCTAGATTCAATCGTTTGTTAACATTAATGCTTAAATAATGGTTTGCAGCATATTTTGTTAGAAAAGAACCGTCGGCAGTGACCTCAGGACGCACATCTCTTAAAGAAAGAATATTATAATCATATTTGATTTTCCAGAAGTTTGTACTAAATTTTAAATATGGATAATTTGAGGTGATATCGCTCAAAAATAAAGATCTGTATCCATCTCCTATGAATTGATTTCCAGTCCCCAGTTGAAGATTAAAAAATTTACTGGGCGAATATGAAATATACCCTTCAGCAACGGGATAATCAAAATCTCCAGCATTAGATTCTTCTGCTATTCCTCTACCGGGAATAATTGCGGGATTACCTCCATCAGGACGTATAGATCTTGCAAAATCGTTAAAGTATTGCGCAAAACGTCCCTGACTCTCATAGACTGCTGTATAAAAACTAAACTTGGAACCTAACCCTCCTTGAATAAATACTGCTCGTGTGTTATTATAACTAAAGTTTTCTTCCCTGCGATCATCTGATTCTATACCCAATTGCAAATCGGCAGCTGGATCAATAGTAAACCAATAATTTTCTCCCTGAAAACGTACCATATGCTCATTGAAAAACTTACGACCAAACCAGGTGCTTTTATCAAGTTGTAACTCGTTCTCTTTGCTCTCCAGATTATGATATTTATTGACTTCATTATATAAAAAAGGCCTACTTGCAGTATGAGCATTTACTCCTACCTGATTCAAATCAGGATCAAAACGAGAATACACCTGATAGGAAAATGGGATATTTAAGGCACTGGAATATTTAGACTTTCTATCAAACACTTTTGATGCAATACTTTCCAGCTCATTTACTAAAGTATCTCTACTTCCCGACGGCTTTTCTTCTGCAATAATTGCTTCTGTCACATCAGAAGTTTCTTGATTTTCTATCCTATTTCGCGAAAGCGGAATTTGAATAGGCATCGAAAATTGCAAATAAGCAGGCTCTGCATCATAGGTAGCCGGTTTAATTTGCGGAAGTTTTTCGAATACCGCCTGAGCCTGATCTTTCAGTTCTTCATACACTGCATCAGTATTGAGTAATTTAAATGTTCCCTTTTTTGTAATTTCAAATAGTACCACCATTTGCCCTACGTATTGTTCTTCTTCAACAATGGCAGGTGTTTCAAAATTATCCAACACAAACTGGATAAGTGTTTGATTAAAACAAGAAGGAAGGCCCTCAATATCAACATTCTCACATTCGGGAAAGACCGGGTATTTCCCAAATTCTCTGGTAATTACTTGTGCAGATACCGATACACTTAAAAGACAAAGTGCTATTGAATAGAAAATTTTTTGCATTAGATCAGGGTAGCTTGTTCTCCAGCCGAAAGATAGGTTTTTTATTTAAACAGAAAAACCCTGCAGCCTTGCGGTTGCAGGATTTTAACACGAGTAATTA
>CAZPTJ010000012.1:0-28150 GCA_964589085.1 uncultured Flavobacteriaceae bacterium
TGATGGCGTATCCTCAATGGAAAGTGTCGTTGCAAACACATAAATATTTGAATATACCCTAGCTTTTTTTATAAATTATATCTTATTATATCCGTTATTAAATTGATCTCTATTATGAAAAAGAGTATTATAGTTTTTTTTATTGTCAGTTGTGTTTTTAGTTTAAAAACAATCGCACAAGATTCACTGCCTAATTTTATAACGGATAGCCTTGATGTATATCTCAGAAGCGAACAAGAGCGATGGAAAATACCTGCGCTTGCTGTATCAATAGTTAAGGATGGAAAAGTTGTAAAAATGTATACCAACGGAGTTACTGATTACAGGACAAAAATTCCAATTGATGAAAATACTCTCTTTATGATAGGGAGTAATACCAAAGCATTTACGGGAATACTTATGGCCATGCTAGCCGATGAAAAGAAACTATCTTTAGAAGACCCTGTGAAAAAATGGTTGCCTTATTTTAAGCTTTATGATGATTATCGTACTGAAAACACAAATATCATTGATGTGTTATCACATCGTGTTGGATTTGAAACTTTTCAAGGTGATTTTCTGAATTTTGATAATGAATTAACATCTGAAGAAATAATTAGAAAATTTGCTTTAATAAAGCCTACGTATAGCTTTCGAGAAAAGTGGGGATACTTCAATACAGGTTATACAATTGCAGGTGAAATTGTAAAGGAAGTAACAGGATATTCTTGGGCAGAACAAATTCACGAACGTATTTTTTCTCCTTTAGAAATGAACAACTCTTTAGCACTATCTGAAAATATTTTAAAAGCATCTAATGCAACAAAGGCGCATACTTTAGTAGATGGCGATATTGTTGAAATTGATTATGGCGATATTGATGCTACTGCACCTGCAGGCAGCATTTCTTCTTCTATTGCAGATATGTCTAAGTGGGTAATAACCTTACTTAATGATGGTAAGTTCAAAGAAAACCAGATTATTCCCAGTGAAGCAATTAATGAAACGATAGTTCCTAGGAGTATGAAAGGAACAGCACGTAACCCATTTAGTTTATATGGGTTAGGGTGGGATATAGAAGATCATGGTGAAAGTACTTTTATAATGCATACTGGAGGTATTCACGGCTATGTAACTTCTGTAACAATGGTGCCTTCTGAAAATTTAGGAGTAATTATATTGACAAATACAGATAGCAACTATTTATTTGAAGGACTAAAGTTTGATATAGTTAATCCTTTTCTCGATAAACCTGTATATAGAGTAAGTGAACGATATTATGAATTTTTTGAGAGAAGTAAGAATCAAGAGAAAGATCAAAAAGAGTCCTGGTTAAATGAGATTGCCGAAAAGAACACTACAAGTATACCCTTAAAGAGCTTTGTGGGTAAATATGTAAATGAAATCTATGGATGGTTAAAAATTAAAGAAGAAAAAGGTAAGCTCAATATAGAGTTTGAGCATCATAAGAGTCTTACCGTTAGTTTGTCACATTTAAGCGAAGATAAATTTTTAGCTAGCTTTAGTAACGTACTGTATGGAGAGTCTGTCTTTCCTTTTGAGATTGAAAATGGTACAGTCAAA
Source organism: uncultured Flavobacteriaceae bacterium (assembly GCA_964589085.1). GTDB lineage: Bacteria > Bacteroidota > Bacteroidia > Flavobacteriales > Flavobacteriaceae > Dokdonia. Next base: position 1,564 of record CAZPTJ010000012.1, read on the forward strand.
AAATTTACACTTAAATTACATCCACAAGTAGAACAAACAACTTATGAGTTTTACAAGCAGTAGATTCATAAGGTATATCAAATCCTATTTTTAACGATATGCGTATACATTTTATAGCCATAGGAGGTGCTGCAATGCATAATCTGGCTTTAGCATTACATTTTAAAGGAGAAACTGTCACGGGGAGTGATGATACTATTTTTGAACCTTCAAAATCAAGATTGGAAAAGCAAGGGCTGTTACCAGATACGTTCGGATGGTTTCCAGAAAAAATAACAAAAGATATAGATGCAGTTATTTTGGGAATGCATGCTAAAATTGATAATCCCGAATTGAAACGAGCACAGGAGTTAGGACTTACCATGTATTCCTATCCCGAATACCTCTATGAACAATCAAAAGACAAGACCCGAGTCGTTATCGGTGGTTCTCATGGAAAAACAACCATAACTTCCATGATTCTTCATGTGATGAATTACTGGGATAAAGATGTTGACTATATGGTAGGTGCACAATTAGAAGGGTTTGATACCATGGTGCATTTAACCCATGATAACGATTTTATCGTACTGGAAGGTGATGAATATTTAAGTTCCCCTATTGATCGCAGACCCAAATTTCATTTGTATCAGCCTAATATTGCTTTAATCAGTGGTATTGCCTGGGATCATATTAATGTATTTCCAACTTTCGATAACTATGTAGAACAGTTTCAGATTTTTGTCAATGGCATGACCAATGGTGGTGCGTTGATTTATAATGAAGAAGATCAAGAAGTAAACAAAGTTGTTGAGCACACTACAGCCCATATCAAAAAATACCCGTATCAAACACCAGCATATGAAATTGCCGATGGTGAAACGTTAATACATACTCCAGATGGCCCTATGCCCATTGAAATTTTTGGGAAACATAATCTGAATAATTTGGCTGGAGCCAAATGGATTTGCCAGCATATGGGAGTCGTTGAGGCCGATTTTTATGAAGCCATAGCTACATTTAAAGGGGCATCCAAACGCCTTGAAAAGATAGGCGAAGGGGTAACTACGGCTGCCTATAAAGATTATGCACATAGCCCGTCTAAAGTAGCTGCAACCACACAGGCGGTAAAGGAACAATACCCGAATAGAACTTTAATGGCCTGTCTGGAATTGCATACCTATAGTAGTTTGAATGCTGATTTTCTAAAAGAATATAAAGGAGCATTGGCCGCTGCAGATGTTGCTGCGGTATTTTATTCTCCCCATGCGGTAGCCATTAAAAAGCTTGATACCATTACAGAACAACAGATCTTTGATGCTTTTGAACGAGAAGATCTTCATATTTTTACAGACCCTGAAGCCTTTCAGGATTTTCTTTTTGGGCAATCCTTTGATCATACGACACTGTTATTAATGAGTAGTGGAAATTATGGCGGATTGGATTTTGAGAAGGTAAATAATTTTATAAAATGAGATACTTTCTCATCTTATTGCTGACTTCTTTTTGGGGTACTGGATTTTCACAAGAGGAATATACATTTAATGAAGTTCTAGAGTATGATTATGTTGATATAAAAGAACAGAAAAAATGGAAATGGATGCAATTACATAACTCCCAGCATAATTCATATAAAGCAAGCATTCATGTTCAGGATAGTAGTACCTATTGGTTTAATCTTACTTTTTTGGATTCACCAAGGCATGCAAGATTTAAAATTGATAACTACGTTCTTGCCGAAGGTTATACTATAAAACTAAACCAAAACAATATTCATAATAATATAGGAAGAAGAGATATTATATATAGGGGTAAGAGCATTACATATAGAAATACTTCAAAATATATTCAAAAAAACTTTATGCTGACAAACTATGTATTTAATAAAGATTCTTCCAAGGTGAATTTCGAAATTGTACCTAAAAATGATCGTTTGAAAAAGCGTTACAAGCTAAGCTCATACTATTATGAGATAGATACTTCAAAGCAAAACCATAAAATTAATTTTATACGCAATTATGTAAGGCAGTTATACGAGAAAACTTTTGATAATACTATTGGTGTAATTACAAAGCGATGTGAGAAAAACGTTAAAGGAGAAATAGTGTCTTGTATAGATTTAAAAGAAGTGCATAAATTAAGGTCACTCGTTATCATTGAAGATTAATTTTAAATAACTTAAATAAGGCTTCAGATTTATGGTGCTTGAAATAATTCATTGACAGATGCGTTTTTATAAAAACTGTCCACTATGAAAAGAATTGCTCAACTTTTGATACTACTACTTATTTGTATTTCATGTGATAATGATGAAAATGGAAATGTGTTAAACCTTGATGAGACTCAAATAGAAGAGGAAGCTCAAAGTGTAGGCTTTTTTAATCTTGCTGTGGGAAATCAATGGACCTATGAGATTTTTAGAAGAGTAGCACAAGATTCAGATGAATTTGAGACTGAGGACGTCACTTTTACTCGTGAAGTAATTAATGAAGAAATTATAGATGGAGAACAGGTTTACACCATAGAAGAAAATGCAACGGGAAATTCTCCTTTTGGACCACCAGAAGGTTTGTCTACATATCAAGTGAAGGATTCTTTAGGATTTCTGGTACGCTCAGACATAGGTGTCATAACATATTCTAGTGAAAGTACTGAGGATTATTTAGTATTTTCGGAAGGATTTGGAGATATTTTCGGTAGATTATTAATAGAGTCGGAAGTAGTTACTATTGAAGCAGGTACTTTTGAATGTGTAGTTAATGAAAGATTTGCTGTATTGAACGATGGCGAGATTGCGCCTGGTCGCAATAATTGCCTATATGCTGAAGGCGTTGGAGAAGTACTTACAAGAGAAGCTATATTAAGTCAATCACAACATTTTGCTGAGGTGCGATTGATTGATTTTAATTTTCCCAATCAAAATTAAATACAAAGCATAGTCTCACTTCTTAATCTGATTCCACGTCAATCAATCGCCATTTCAATAATGACGGACAATGGTAGATGGTAGAATCCACATATAGCAATACAACTTATCATCAGTGCGGACCAGATACGGCTATTCGATAATAATTTTTAATGACCAATTAAGACAAAGCAAAAATATACAACATGAAAATTTATAATTATGTCTTTTTTTGCTTTGTCTTGATTTTTTCTTGTAAAAGCGACGATATCCATAGCAATATTAACTCTAACCCTCCTTTAAATAATTCGGACTATAGAAAGGAATTAAAAGAGATGTATTTTGAAGATCAAAGTTTGAGGCGCGTAATGTCTGTAATGGATAGAAAATGTGATGATTCGTCTGAATTCAGTAACTTTGATATTCATCGTTTAATATTTAATTCAACCCTGAATAAACAGGACAGTTTAAGGACTTTAAGATTTTTAGAACTTATAAAAGACTACGGTTATCCTGACAAATCAATTAATACTGAGAATATAGCTTTTTATACGATTTTATTACACTCGCCTAAGTCGCTACACAATAAAATAGAGGAAGTTTTAAATAAAAGCTCCATACCACCGAAAGAATATGAAGCTGTTAAATGGCATCTCAATGGAAGAAAGGGTATGCCTATTTTTATAAATGGTATGAAATATTTTAATGACGATGAAGTGTTTAACTTTTATAAAACAAAGTGATTAGAATAATAACCGAGAATAGGGATCACACTATTAATCGTTTAATAAACAATCTGATTTATCTAGAATTACCTTTTGAAAGAATTAATACGGATCAATTTACTCCTTATACAATAAGTAATTTAAAAAAAAAAAGATGATGTCAAAATTATATACAATAGGAGAGGATCTTACAATTTATTACCACAAGGGAAATACAATTCTGACATCTGGAGATATCTAAAAAAGAAGTCAATGACGTAATTTTCTTTTTAGAATCGTTAGAATCTCAGGAAAATATAAAAATAGGTTCACTATACTCTGAATTGTCAAATAATAAAATGTTGAACCTTAAAAAAGCAAAAGAAGCTGGCTTTCAAATGCCTTCTGATATTTATTCTAAACCTTTAAAATGTGATTATGACCCATATACCAATATGCCAATATTTGGGAAGATTGAGCAACAAATCCTCTTAAAAAGAAAGCCATCGAGTTTTACGAAATGAAGGGTATAGTTGAGTTAGATGAATAAAAATTCTGTCTTTCTTTATGAATAACCACCCCTTTTATTATAAAGTTTAGCGCATTCTTAGTTCAAAGCTCGTCATTCGTATTTTACTATACTCCAAACTGTGTCAAATGATGATCTAGATGTTTGTACTCTAACTGACCCCATTGCTCTGAGGTGAATTTCCCAAACATAGGATGCGGCTGCCATTCCTGTTGCTCTCTTTTTTCATAAAATGCATCTACCATAGAAAGGAGCGTTTCTCGTTCTTTATCAAAATCTCGTTCATCAACTATTTTGGCCAGCTTTGCAGTAGGTAGATTTTTTTTCCAGGGTTTGTCATTGTATAATGATTTTTTAAAGAGAAATCCAATTAAATTCCACTTGTGCTTTCTCGGTTTACTGCTTAATGCAATCTTTAAAGGAAACTGGCAATGAGTCACCATTTGACCAACGTTCATTTGTCCCCATTCTGGTGTACTATCTTTAGTCAAAGTATGAATACGTGATTTAATTTCAGCATAGGCTGTTTGTTCAAAAAGAGACTTCATAAGCGTATAGGATTATGTATATTGGTGGAAGTATAAAAGTACAATTTTTTACCTTTAGCAGATGTCAAAGAAAAATGAATCGTTTCCTATAAAAAACTGGTCAGAAGATGATCGTCCCAGAGAAAAATTATTAAACAAAGGACGTTTGACTTTAAGTGATGCAGAGCTTATAGCGATTCTCATTGGTTCTGGTAATCGAGACGAAAGTGCAGTAGGATTAGGTAAGCGTATTCTTGCATCGACAGAAAATAACTTAACACAATTGGGGAGGCTTTCTGTTAAAGAACTTACCCATTTTAAGGGTATTGGAGAAGCAAAAGCAGTAACGATTGCAGCTGCATTGGAATTAGGCAGAAGACGAGGAAGTTCTGAAGCCTTAAGTAGAAAGGGTATTTCATCAAGTGCAACCGCTTTTGAGCTGTTACAACCGCTTATAGGAGACTTAATGCATGAAGAATTTTGGATCATTTATCTCAATAATGCAAATAAAGTACTTCAGAAACAACAATTGAGTAAGGGAGGAATTACAGGGACTTTGGTTGATAATAGATTAGTGCTCAAAACAGCTTTAGAATTAGGAGCCGTAAGTCTTGTTTTGGCGCATAATCATCCTTCTGGGACTCTTACACCTAGTCAGTCAGATATCAAGCTGACCGAAAAATTGAAAACGGCTGCAACAAGTCTTGATATTAGAATATTAGATCATTTAATCATTACCGAAAAAGCATATTATAGTTTTGCAGATGCGGGAATATTATAACACTATATAATGTTACTGGTTTATACTCATAAAATCACACCAAGACTTACCTATGTGTTTAAGCATTGCTTTACGCGATTATTAGATATTCCAGTATCATTTACAACAAAGGTTGAAACTTTTATTGCACATGAGGATTTAAAACTGTCATATACCAACAAACAGTTGGGTAATGAACTTCATATAAAAAGTTCAGGTTTGTTATTTGAACAAGGTATTTCGGTTTTAGAGATTAAAATGATTTCCTGGGAAGGAGTTCCTGCTTTTTTTCAAACCGGAGAATCTAGTGCTATTCCTTTTGATGTCTTTTCGGCGACATTCTACTTGCTTAGTCGGTATGAAGAATACTTGCCTCATGTCAAAGATGTTGAGGGACGATTTCCTGCTTCTGAAAGTTTGGCTGTTGAACATGGTTTTTTAGAGCTTCCCTTGGTTGATTTATGGATGCACCATTTTAAAGCGCTATTGAAAGAACAGTTTACATTTGACACAATTTCTACAAAAAAGGCGACCACTAAAGTGGTTATTGATGTAAAACGTGTTTTTCAATTTAAGAAAGTGGGTTTACTTCGAGCCTTTGGAGGATATTGTAGCGACTTTTTAAAGTTTCGTTTAAAACGAAATTTAAAACGGACACAGGTTTTGCTAGGACTACGTAAAGATCCTTATGATATATTTAATTGGCTAGTGCAATTGCAAAAAAGAACCTCAGGGCGATTTCAATATTTCTTTGCGATGAATGATTACTCTAATGCAAATAGAACTATTAAGTATAGTAAGGTGGCATTACAATCATTATTGAAAATGGTTGCAGATTATAGTGATGTTGGCTTATTGGTTTCTAAAGAGGCTGCTACGACTCCTGAAGTTTTAAAAAACGAGAAATTACGTCTGGAGGCCATTACGCATCGTTCCATGCGAGAAGCAAAGTTAATTGCTTCTTATATGCAGCTCCCCGAAACCTACCAATATTTATTGGATATGGAGGTCGTAAGTGATTATTCTATGTATTATCCAAACAATCCTGGATTTAGAGCAAGTACCTGTTCTACCTTTTTGTTTTATGACCTTAATTTTGAAATTCAAACCCCTCTTCAATTGTATCCCGTTTGTTTGCATATAGATGAAATTTTTGATGAACATCAAAAAACAATCGATCAAATTAAAATTGATGAATTGAAGAATATAGTGACCTCCGTCAATGGACTTTTTATGATGACATTTTCTAATACTTCGTTCATTCATACTGCGGTGCGTAACCTTTTTAAATCGATGGTGCTCCATGAAAAAAGAACTGATTAACCATATTTTTTTTGATCTTGATCATACGCTATGGGATTTTGATAAGAATTCGGCTTTAGCATTTGCTAAGATTTTTGATGGGAATAAGCTTGCTATTAATCTGGAAGATTTTCTGAAAGTATATCAACCTATTAATTTTCAATACTGGAAATGGTTTAGAGAAGGAATGGTCACCAAAAAACAATTGCGCTATGGACGATTTAAAAAGAGTTTTGATGCTCTAGAGATAAAGGTTAATGATCAATATATTGACCAACTTTCTGAGGATTATATTAAATATCTTCCGGATAACAATCATCTCTTCGAAGGGACTATAGAAATTTTGAATTATCTCAATCCAAAGTACAATATGCATATTATTACTAATGGATTTGAAGAAGTGCAATACACAAAATTAGAACGTTCCCGCATTTCTCATTTTTTTGATAGTGTAACTACAAGTGAAGAAGCAGGAGTTAAAAAACCACACCCTCTTATTTTTGAAAATGCCATGCAGAAGGTAAATGCTGTGCCTAGTAACAGTCTGATGATAGGAGATACCTATGAAGCAGATATTTTAGGAGCACATAAAGTAGGTATGAAAAGTATATGTTTTAATTATCATAAGCATGAATTGCCTAAAGACCAATTAGTTATTGATAACTTAATACAGTTAAAGGATATATTATAACAATATATTAACTATATTTCCGTTACTTTTTAAAACCCCAATCTATATGAATATCAAGGCCTTTTATCGAGGTATTGCCTGCTACTTCTTTGCTTTTTGTTTACTGTCTTGTGTAGATGATGTGGACTTCGATCAAGCTGATGATTTTGAGGCTACGCCCGTTGTTAATGTTGCACTTGTCTTTTTTGATGTTGAAGGGAATGACTTTGTAAATGCAGATACGCAAGAATTTATTCCTGTATTACGAGATACAACACGTTTGGAGTTTTTGAATGATGAATTTTTTCGAGAAGATGTCACTCGAATAGATTTTGTATTTGAATATGAAAATACATTTAACAGCTCGTTTACGAGCAGAGCTGTTTTTATAAATAATAATAATCAGGAACAATTTGCATTTAATTTGAATGGTGAAACTTCTGCAGATGGAACTCCACAGATTACACGTCTAGAACAAACCGTAATAGGTGATGATCTTATGGCCATACAAAGCTCAATAAGCCTTGTTGTTGAATTAATTCCTGATGATGGGATTCCGCCCTTGGATGGCACACTAAGTTTTAGGAGTAGAGCAGTATACTTTTTAGAAATAGGTGATTTATAAGATGCATAGAATCATAGGTGTACTACTACTGCTCGGGTCTCTAATGGGTACTGCTCAAAACAAACAATTACTTTATGGAGTAAGTGATTTGCCTCAATCCTTGTTGCTTAACCCAGGTGCTGAAATCAATTTTGATAAGCATATAGGAATTCCCTTCTTTTCAGGTGTTTATGTTAGTGCTGGTTCTTCTGGAGTGAGTGTTCATGATCTTTTTCAGGAAGGCGGGGATTTTAATGCTCGATTAAGAGAAATCATTTTTAGTCTATCAAACCGTGATTTTTTTACTGTTAACCAGCAATTAGAGTTAATATCGTTTGGGTGGAAATCGAGACAGAAAGAACGTTATTACTCGGCGGGATTATATCAGGAATTAGACGTGATTGCTTATTTTCCGAGAGATTTAGCGATTTTGGGATATGAAGGTAATGCCGATTTTATAGGAACCTTTTTCGATTTTTCCGATTTATCGGCGACGGCTGAGGTTTTAAGTGTATATCATTTTGGAGTTAATCAAAAAGTAAACGATAAACTACGCTTAGGGGCTCGTGCAAAATTGTATTCGAGTTTAATAAATATTAACAGTACAGATAACCAAGGTTTATTTGTTACTCGTGAAACCCCTGAAGGTCCTAATTTTATAAGTCATGATGTGACTAATGCAAATATAGTAGCCAATACTTCTGGAATTTCAGGAGATGGAATTTCGGGGAACGTACTTTTTAGCGGGAATATAGGTTTTGGATTTGATATAGGAGGCACTTATGACGTTAATGATAAATTAAGTGTTTCAGCCAGTCTGATAGATGTAGGGATAATTTTTCATACTAGTAATGTTGAGAATTTTAACCTTACAGGAGATTTTGATACTCAAGGGATAGATTTTTCTTTTCCTGCTGTTATAGACTCCGATGCTACCATTGAATATTTTCAGAATTTAGAAGATAGTTTCCAAGTAGAATTACCTTTTCAGGACGAATTGAGTGAAAGCTATACAACGCTTAGACCTGTAAAATTTAATAGCTCTGTAAATTATGGATTTGGAGATTCTAATGGACTTGAGTGCAATTGTTTTAATGATGGCGATTCTTCAAGTAAAAATAATTTTGGAGCACAGTTTTATGCTATAAAGCGCCCGCAGGCTTTTCAGGCGGCGATAACAGGATATTATGATCGTTTATGGGGAGACTTTCTGCGTACTAAAGTTACCTATACCATAGATCCTTTTTCTGCTGAGAATGTAGGACTACTGGTATCTGCAAAAATTAATAAATTTAATGTTTATATTGCCGGGGAAAATATACTGGATTATTCCAATATAGCTATGGCACGTAATGCCTCTGTGCAATTTGGTTTCCAGTTAGTGTTTAATGAAAATTAATGCCTGATGAGGTTACCATTACTTATAGGTTTCGTACTATGTATGGGATTTAATAGTTACGCACAACGAAGTATTAATACTTATAAATATGTTGTTGTTCCAGATTTCTATACTTTTTTGAAGAGTAAAGATCAATATCAACTAAATTCTCTCACTAAATTTCTCTTTAATAAATATGGGTTTGAAGCATATATAGAAGGGGACGATTATCCCGATGATTTGTTGCCTAAATCGTGTAATATTTTATATGCGGATATTATAAATGATTCTAATTTTTTAAGTACGACTCTAAAAGTATCTCTTACAGATTGTGATGGTAACGTTGTTTATGTTTCAGAAAAAGGTAGAAGTAAAGAAAAAGAATATAAAAAATCATATCACGAAGCACTGCGTGATGCATTTACTTCTATTCAGGAATTAAAATACGTTTATACACCTGATGAAGTTGAGGAAGAAATAGTAGAGGACCGTAAAGAGTCAAAATCACCTGTGGTTACTATTTCAGAAACTAAGGCAGATGAATTAGAGCCAGAAAAAGTTATAAATACGGAAAAAGAAGAAAAATCTTCGGCTGTTTTACCGGAAACTTCTAGATCCAGCACTTTAGAAGAAAGAGTAGTTATCTATAGTAGTTCGAATAGTTCATATAGCATTCATCAAAAGGGAAACAACTTTATGGTGTATGATGACAATGAAAAGATAGGAGATGCTAAGGAAACCTCTACAGGTGTTTTTCTGGTACAAACAACTGCATTTAATGGAATAGGACGTATCGAAGGTTCTTCCTTTATAATAGAACGTTCTATTAAAGGCGTAGAAGGCTTGGTAAAGATGACCTTTACAAAGCAATAAAATGAAAAGTAGAGTAGTCTATATTTTTGTGTTGGTTATGGGGTGCTTGTTGTCGTGCTCGAAAAAAGAGAAAGAAGTAACCACATCATCTGCTGATACGTCAAAACAAGAAACACAACTAGCCGTTTTCCAAAAAGTCTCTTCACAAGAAAGCGGGATAATTTTTGCAAATAATTTAAAAGAAGATGTAAGTACGTTAGAAAACTTATTTGACTTCGATTATTTCTATAATGGAGCTGGTGTTGGAGTTGTCGATATTAATAACGATGGCCTTCAGGATGTCTTTTTTACTGGGAATCAAGTACCCAATAAATTATATTTAAATAAAGGGCAACTCCAGTTTGAAGATATATCAGAAAGTGCCGGAATTAACGTAGGTAAACAATGGTCAAATGGAGTGACATTTGCTGATGTAAATGGAGATGGTTGGATGGATATTTATGTAGCTCAAGGTGGTCCAAAACTGGAAACTGATCGAAAAAACCTACTATATATTAATCAAAAAGATAATAGCTTTCGCGAAAGCGCAGACGACTATAATTTATCCGATAAAGGAATAAGTACGCAATCCGTATTTTTTGATTTTGATAAAGATGGAGATCTGGATTGTATCGTTTCTAATGAGAATGAATTTTATGGTCTTGACCCCAATCGTTTTTTCAAGACATTAGAAGATAAAAGTCGATTGGAGAAAAGTAGCGTACAATTGTATCGAAATGATGGGAATCGTTTTACAAAGATTACAGAGCAAGCAGGACTTTTAAGACCTGCCTTTGGACTGGGAATTACGGTAAGCGATCTTGATAATGATGGATGGTTGGATATTTATGTGGCTAATGATTATTATGTGCCCGATGCCTTGTATATCAACAATAAAAATGGAACATTTTCTGAGCGCATAAAAGACTATACAAAGCAAGTCTCTTTTTATGGGATGGGAGTCGATATTGCTGATATAAATAATGATAATCTTCAGGATATTTTTGTTTTGGATATGGCCGCAAGTGATCACGTGCGATCCAAAACCTTAATGGCGAGTATGAATGAGTCACGGTTTAGTCTACTCGTAGATGAATTGGAATTTCAGCATCAATATATGTTTAATTCCCTGCAACTTAATATGGGGAATAACAATTTTAATAATGTCGTTCATCAGGCTAATGTCGCTAAAACGGACTGGAGTTGGGCAGGTCTAATTGTAGATTTGAATAATGATGCACAAAGAGATATATATGTTACCAATGGTTATAGACGTTACGCTCTGGATAATGACATTCAAAATCAAATACGGGAAGCGCAACGTGCTTTTAAGGGTAAGGTTCCGTTAGAAGTAAAGCAACGCCTTTATAATGCCATGCCTACCGAGAAGCTGAGTAACGTAATGTATGAGAATACTGGAGATATTCACTTTGTAAACACGGCCTACCAATGGGGACTGGCCGTCCCTTCTTTTTCAAATGGTGCTACTTATGCCGATTTGGATAATGATGGTGATCTGGAACTCCTTGTTAATAATATAGATGATGAGGCTTTTTTATTTAAGAATACAACTGTTGAAAATAAAGCAGGTAACTTCCTACGTATACAATTGAAGGGCTTTACTTCAGAGCCTTTTGCAAAGATCAAAATATCATATGGAGATACTTCTCAGGTTCTTGAATCAAAACGCACTAAAGGATACCTGTCGGCAACAGAAGATATTGCGCATTTTGGATTAGGAAAGACTGAAAAAATTGATAAGGTTATCGTACAGTGGCTTTCTGGAAAGCAAGAAGAACGAACGAATGTTGCCGTGAATACGACCTTGAATTTTGAAGAGAAGAATGCTAAGACCGATGGCCCTATAATTTTTGAAACGACTAAGAGTGATGATACTTCTGTTACGTTTAAGAAGATAACATCTAAGCTAAATTTAGATTTCAAGCATAAAGAAAACACCTATAACGATTTTGAAAAGGAGGTGCTGCTTCCTTATAAACAATCTACATTAGGGCCTTTTATTTCTAAGGAAGATGTAAATGGAGATGGCCTTGATGATGTCTTTATAGGTGGAGCTTCTGGACAAGGTGGGCAGTTATTTGTACAAACATCAACCGGTTTTTCAAAGATAAATAATCCTGATTTTGATTACGACGCTATTTATGAAGATATGGAATCTTTATTCGTTGATTTAGATAATGATAATGATAAAGATTTAATTGTTTTAAGTGGAGGTAATGAATTTGATGAGAATAATGAAATCTACAGGAATAGATATTATGAAAATAATGGTCAGGGAAACTTTAAACGCATACCTGATAAACTGCTGGCAAAACATTCAAGTAAGAGCCTAAGTCGTATAGATTATGATAAGGATGGAGATCAGGATATCATTATTGGAAATCGTATACAACCGCAACATTATCCTATACCTATACCTTCAACTATCTACCGCAATGACAATGGACAGTTTACCGATGTTACCACAAACGTCGCTAGTGAATTGGAAACATATGGGATTGTAAATAAAGTGATTACGACCGATTTTGATAGTGATGGATGGGAGGATTTTATAGTGGTAGGAGAGTGGAGTCATATTGGAATGTTTAGAAATGATAATGGAGTTTTTAAAGATGTTTCTGGAGATTATGGTTTAGATACCGAAAATGGGTGGTGGTTTACCATCAAGGAAACCGATTTAAATAAAGATGGGCTTCCAGATTATATTGTTGGTAACATAGGAACCAATATTAAGTATAAAGCAACGATTGATAAACCGTTTAAGGTATTTGGTGAAGACTTTGATGACAATGGAACTTTTGATTTGGTGCTTAGTAACGCTTATAATGGAAACTATGTCCCTGCCAGAGGGAAGGAATGTTCCACGCAGCAAATGCCATTTATATCAGAAAAATTTACAACATATAATGCTTTTGCCAATGCAACTTTAAAGGAGATATACGGAGAAAAGTTGGAAACGGCCTATCAACGCGAGATCACTACTTTTGCATCAAAAGTACTCTTGAATACAGGAAGCGGTTTTAAAATTATGAACCTTCCGGTGCTTGCTCAAATGGCGCCTATATTAAGTATCGAAACGGCAGATTTAAATGATGATGGTTTTGATGATCTCATTGTTGCAGGGAATATTTATGAAACGGAAGTTGAAACCCCTAGATATGATATGGGTAATGGTCTTGTATTATTGTCAAATGGAGAAGATACATATACTGCCGTTCATCCCAAAGATTCAGAACTTTATATTGATGGTAATGTAAAAAATATAGTAACCGTTGATCACTCTGGATTAGAACAAAAAATACTTCTTGCAGCGATTAATGATGGAACATTGGGTGTATACCAAATCAATCAATAACCATATTTATCCTTCCATCTATTTTTAAGGAATTCACGCAATCCTTTTTCTCTGGCACTATTCCCAGGTTCATAAAGGGTAGTATTTGTAATTTCTTCGGGTAAAAACTCTTGCTCAATAAAGTTGTTATTAAAATCGTGAGCATATTGATATTCCTGCCCATAACCTAACTCCTTCATTAATTTAGTAGGTGCATTACGCAATGGCAGCGGCACTGGTAAATCCCCCGTTTCTTTAACCAATTTCTGTGCTTTTTTTATAGCAAGATAGGAAGCATTACTTTTTGGAGAAGAAGCCAGATACGTTACACACTGACTCAAAATAATACGAGCCTCCGGATATCCAATAGTATTTACCGCCTGAAAACAGTTGGTGGCAACCACCAGAGCCGTGGGATTGGCATTTCCAATATCTTCTGATGCAGCAATAATTAGTCGACGTGCAATAAATTTCAAATCCTCACCACCTTCAATCATACGAGCCAGCCAGTATACAGCCGCATTCGGATCACTACCTCTTATGGACTTAATAAAAGCCGAGATAATATCATAATGTTGTTCTCCTGTTTTATCGTAGAGAACTGTATTTTTTTGCGCCTTGGTCATCACTAAGGCATTGGTAATACTTATTTTTTCATCTGGAATTGTAGTTACAATAAGTTCAAAAATATTAAGCAATTTTCGAGCATCTCCACCACTCAATCGCAGTAAAGCTTCGGTTTCTTTTAATTCAATATTCCGATTTTTTATGACTTCGTCTGTAATCATGGCACGTCGTAACAGAGCTTCCAGATCCTTTTTCTCAAAAGGATGCAGTACATATACCTGACATCTTGAGAGTAGTGCAGGAATGACTTCAAAACTTGGATTCTCGGTCGTTGCGCCTATAAGTGTTACCCAGCCTTTTTCAACAGCTGCGAGTAGGGAATCTTGTTGTGATTTACTAAAACGATGGATTTCATCAATAAAAAGGATTGGATTTTTTCCGGCGAATAATCCATCATTGGTTCGCGCTTTATCAATTACGGCTCGAACATCCTTAACACCACTATGGATGGCACTTAAGGTATAAAATGGTCTCTTGGATTCATTAGCAATAAGTGTGGCTAAAGTTGTTTTGCCGATACCAGGAGGTCCCCATAATATCAGTGAAGGAACCATGCCTGTCTTTATAGCGGCTGTCAATGAACCCTCTGCACCAACAAGATGAGACTGACTTATATATTCATCAAGTGTTTTGGGTCTTAATCGTTCGGCGAGAGGTGCATTCATAGCATAAAAGTAAGTATTTCATAAAAAGCACTATGACAATTTAGCGCTTAATATAGTTTGGCTAAACTTTTGTTTGGTGAAAACCTATATGAATACCTTATCTAAATCAAGATCGTTTCAATTTAGTACCGCAATGATATTGGTGCCTATTGCCCTTACTTTGGGCATTTGGATTGTTTTTTGGTCAGAAATTAGATTTGGTTTTAATTTTACCACTCTGGGTGTTCGACCAAGAACTTTATCTGGATTAGTAGGAGTTCTATGTTCTCCTTTTATTCACGGTGATATTGAACATTTATGGCATAATACCATTCCTATCTTTGTATTAAGTATGGCCTTGTTTTATTTCTACAGGGATATTGCGGTAAAGGTATTGGTATTTATCATACTGTGTAGTGGCTTGGGAACCTGGCTCATTGGGAGAGATTCATTTCATATAGGAATGAGTGGTGTTATTTATGGATTGGTATCTTTTCTGTTTTTTAAAGGAATTCTTACCAAACATTATCGGCTTATAGCACTTTCTTTGATTGTTGTCTTTTTCTATGGAAGTCTGATATGGGGAACATTACCTGTTGATCCAAAAATTTCCTGGGAAGGTCATCTTTCAGGATTTGTCGTTGGACTTGTATTGGCACTATACTTCAGGAAAAATATCCCCGAAAAACCCAAATATAAATGGGAGCAAGAAGATTATAAAGAGGAAGATGATCCTTTTATGAAACATTTTGATGCGGATGGAAACTTTATCGAATTCCCGGAAAATGAGGAATCCGTGGAAATTATATATCATTATGCGCCAAAAAGGAAGTCCGAAGAAGAAGAATAGCTATCTGCGTTGTCTTAAAGTCTCATAAAGAAATGCTCCACAGGCCACAGAGACGTTTAGAGAGCTTATCTCTCCATAAATGGGTAATTGCGCCTGATGGTCAACAATCTTCAATAAACCGGATGAAACACCACGATCTTCACTTCCCATAATAATAGCTGTTGGTTGTTTTAAATTGACATCATATACCGTTTGTGCACTTTTTTCCGTAGCGGCGATTACCTGAATACCTGATCCCTGTAGATAATATACCGCGTCTTTTAAATGCTCCACTTTACAAATAGGTACTTTAAAAATAGCACCAGCAGAAGTTTTTACTGCATCAGCACTTATAGGTGCCCCACCCTTCTTTGGAATAATAATAGCGTCAACACCAGTACAGGAGGCAGTTCTAATTATTGCGCCAAGGTTACGAGTATCTGATAATTGATCTAGTAATATGAAAAGAGGAGGAGTGTCAGATTCGATTTTGGTGGTGATAAGTTCTTCAAAATTGGCAAAGATGATGGGCGAAATATTTGCAATAACCCCTTGATGATTTTTTTGAGTAAGCCTGTTCAATTTCTCAATGGGGACAAAGGACGTACTAATACCATTTTTACGAATAAGTGTATTTAATTGACTTATTAATGGATTATCAAGACCTCTTTGGATAAATACCTTATCGATTTCCTTTCCTGCCGTTATGGCCTCTATAATCGCTCTGGTTCCAAAAATTCGAAGTTGTTTTTCCATGAGGATAAAAATACATATAATAAAAAAGGTCATCTCAATTATTTTAGATGACCTTTTTAAGAATTCAAAATAAATTTTATTAACGTTTTAAAAACTTTTGAGTAATGATTTTTCCTTGAACGTTTATTTCAATAATATAAAGCCCCGTGGATAGCGTTTGCGTATTAATACTTGTATTAATTCCTTCTATCATTTTTTTTCCGTTAAGGTCGTAAACAGTATAATAATTTATGGTTTCTGGAGTCTGTATATTAAGTTGTGATTGAACGGGGTTTGGAAAGACGGAGAGATTAAGTTCTGTAAATTCTTCTGTAGAAAGAAACAATTGACAATTATCTTCTACGGGGTTTTGTTCAATTACACCTATAGGGGTAAGATCACGCCCTTCAAATGCAGGAAAATCAGGAGCATAACGAAGGGCTCGAAAGGCTCGTGTTTGAAATTCACTTGCATTTTCTCCATCTGATAAGGTTTGCGAATTGCCTATGGGACTTTGATATTCCCAAACAGTTTCTGCTTCTGGGGTTACCTCAAATAAAAAACCTGAAGGTCCATTGAGAATTAGAAAGTTGCCATTTGGTAATTGCTGGACTCCAGAAAGAAATGCAGCAAAAAAATTGGTAGGATCGTCAGGATCGATATATTCAAAACTAAATTCGTCTGGTCCGTATGCACCTCCATTGTATATATAAGTACTTGTTGTCTCGTCAAATTCGGGATCTATTACTTGGATAGCAGTAAACCCAAAATCGGGTCCATTATTAAACATTAAAATCTTTCCCTCATCGGGACTTCCAGGAGGTATAAATGATACATTGTGTTGTTGAGATAATACTTGATCTTCTGGAGTGCCTTGACGATAAGACTGAGGATTACCATAGCGATAAATAATATCACCGCCCATACCACTATTTCCTCCAGTATGACCAGCAGCCTCCTCCGTAGTTGTGGAATGATCAATTATAATAAATTCATCAAAATTACGGTTGCTTATGAGTATCTGATCACGTTCAGTATTATAACTAATGGCATTAGAATGCCACCAATCACCTTCACCAAAATTAATTCCAAAATTGATATCAATCAATTCTGGATGATCTCCTACAACCCCAAAATTCTCTCTGGTGTCGTCAAAATCTTGAATTAAATGATCCCAGGAATGCCATTCCCAAACGATGTTGAAATCATCATCCCCTATAGGTTCAATTTCCCAAAGGCGCTCTTCATAAAGTTCGCCATTTGCAATAGTTTCGGGATCTCTTCCTTGGGCAATCGCCTCTTCTTCTGACATTCTAAATGCTACAAGTAAAATAATATTTCCGTTTTCGAGAACAACATAGTCGTGATGAAAACTAAAATCGGTATCTGATATGGTTACTCCCCATATTAAATCACCTTCCCAGTCTAGATGCTCTATTCTTCCGGTATTTCCAGGTAGATCTAGGGTAGATTGATTATCAATGACAGAACGAAATAAAGAAGCATCTTCTAATAAATAATCAGTGCTGAATAATGGAAAATTTGATTCCCATTGGTTTACAATTTCACCACAATTATTCATTAAGTAGGTGTATCTGGGCGTGATAGTGGTACGGGGAGAAAAAAGAGTAAATCCTTCAAAAGAATCCGTTGTGTTTGATAATACACCAACAGTGTTTTGACCATTTCCTAGGAAATAAGTAAAAGAACAGATGAAAATGTACAATAGTTGATAATTAATTTTCATAATCAAAGTTTTATTGCTAAAATAAAAAAAAAGCATCCTAACTAAAGGATGCTTTTTATAAGTTAATAAGTATGATTTAATTACTGTCTTGAAAAATTTAAAGCAACGTCTGGAGCACCTTGACCACAATCATCTGTTGCATCATCTTGAAATATGAATACAAAAGAACTATCGTCTTGGAAATCATAAAGACCTGCATCTCCTTGAGCAACGGCAAACTCTATACCATTGGTGCATTGCAAACCACTATCCCCAGAATTAAAAAATGTTTCACCACAAATAAAGTCTATAACCCAAGTTGATGTATTATCAAATCCAGCAGATGCTAAATAATCTGCATCAAAAGCACGCTGGGTACTCCCTAGTTCTGGTTCATCTACAGTTCCAGCCGCAATAACGGCGTCATCAACTTCAGTACCTTCTACAAGGGTTAATATAACACCACCGCCATCGGGATCAAAAGTATCATAACCAAAGATAGATGGAGTGAGTTGTTCAACAAAATACTCGCCTACAAAAGTGCCTTCATCTACTGGACATACAACAGGTGTCGTATATCTAAAAGGTGATTGGAAAAAAGATCCACTGGAAATATTACCATTTACATCGATATTATCTCCTAAATCATTGGTAAATGAACGACCGTCAGTTAGATTTAAAACCAAACGCGTAATAAAAGCATCACCACCAAATATATTTTCATCAGTTAAATTTACTAATGATAACATTTGAGATAAGGGTATTGTTAATTGCGTTCTAGGAAGGCCATTAGGTCCATTCTCAAACTCCTCTGCGGTAATTGTACCTACAGAAACTTCTTGATCTACAATGCCATTAGAAGAGTCGCCAGTATCAGAAGAACCATCGGTAAAGGTTAGAAATACATCAACACTTTCCAAGAGGGCGCCATTTTCCTGATCTTGTTCCTCTAGAATAACAGAGAATTCTGCAGTTGGAATTCCAATAGGAAGCTCATTTGATACAAGAGAAACGGTTCTTAAAATTGCTCCGCGTTCAACAGTATCAATTAATTGATCTACTTGCTCATCTGAATCACATGAATTTAAGGTAATTGCAAATGGAACAGCTAGTAATAAATATTTTAATTTTTTCATAATTTTTTAAATTTTAATTGGAAGCAGGGAATCCTGGTGATGCTGGGTTGTTATCCCAGAAAACCTGAACATCTAAATTACCTTTTTGTGTAATATTAGAATTAGAACTTGCTTCAGATAATGGGTAGAATAAAGATCTTGGGAAGTTTCCTGGATCAGGCTCAATATTAGGTTGAAGCGTATTAGGGAAACCTGTTCTTCTATAGAAGTTATAGGCATCAATTCCCGCACCATATAAAGTAACAAAATATTGCTCCGCTAAGATGTTCCATTGATCTTCTAATGCACCATTATCAAAGGCCATAGTAATACTATCTATAAATGATTGATTTCCACCACCAGTAATGTTTGCAGTTATAAAATCACCAGCCAAAGACGATCCACTATCAGGATCAATCATTCCTGTATCTTCATCAAAAACAGTATCATCTAATAATGCACCAGAATCAAAGGAGGGGTCAGAAACTCCAGTTCCATCGGTGTTTTGCACTTTGGCAATTGATTTTGCAAGACCATCAGCAATAAAATTAGAAGCTGTTCCTGTTTGTCCATTGACTAAAGCAATTTCGGCACGCCAAAAATCAACAAAGGAAGCTAATAAGAAAGGACTTATTCCTGCTCCTAGGGCACCAACTTCCTGACCTACACCATCATCACTTTCGTCCAATTGGAATTCAAAACCTAAGGAGGGATCATCCTCATCTACTAAACCAATGCTACCATTTCTAAAGTTTTCCCCATCTAAAAGACCACCGGAAGGATAAATACCCCATACTGTTCTAAAGAATCCATCTGGTGGAATACCAGCGTTATCACCATGATCTCTACCCCAATAACCGTTTTCCAAGAAACAGAAATTGTCTCCAAAACCAGCATCAATATAGTGTTGCGGAGGCATTTGTAATGAACAAGCTAATTCCTCTTCACTTCCCTCAGGAAGACAAGATGCACCAGGAGTACATCCTATTTGTCTAAAGAAATAATAACGAATTCTGGTGTCTCCAGTCATTTGCATTAAGTTCATTAACCAATTGGAACGGTAAGATCCACCACCTGTTGTGGTATAATCTGTATTATAGTTCGGATGTCTTGTATTAGGTTGCTGGAAATTATTACCCCAAGAAAATTGAAAATCCTGATCATTGGATTGAATAAAATTACCAGAATTTACAACAGCATTAAAATTAGAGATAGCATCGGCATCAACTAGACGTGTTTGTAGAAAAATACGCATACGCATAGTATTTGCTAAACGAGACCAATTATCAAAATCATTATCATAAAAGAAGTCATTATCAAGATCAATATCGCTTTCTTGAGCAAAATCTGAAAGTGCTTGATTTAACAAGTCTAAAGCTGCTGCATACACTGATGTTCCGGAATCTACACCTGGTAAAGGGAATACCAAGGCATTATTTGCTTCTGTAAATGGAACATCTCCAATTACATCAACCAAAGAAACTAGATAATAAGCTTGTAAAGTTCTCGCAACTCCTAAATGATTTCGAAAGCCACCAGCCTCTGCAAGAGGAGTCATTTGTGCAATATCTTCAAATATTCCAGGATATGCACTTCCCCAGAAACCATTTAAAGTACCAGGCTGTAGGGAATTCAAATAATCCCGTCCTGCAAATTGTTCAATACGCGTCATTGCAGCACCTAAGCCATTGATTCCCTCAATACCTCCTGCAAATCCAAGTTGAATACTGTTAATAAAGAGATTTACATCTCCTTGATCAGGTGTCAATGCATTTGGATTATCTGCTAAATCCAATTCAGTAGTCTCACAAGAAAAGAACAATCCTCCCATTAAAAGTGAGACTATAAATATTTTATATATGTTTTTCATAATACTTATTAAATTTTATTAAAATGTAGCTCTTACAGATACTCCCCAACGTCTACCAGTAGGGCCATTAATAAAGTCAAAGCCTCTACTATTTCCAACCCCATTAGTCACATTAGGATCAAAATTTGTTCCGTCTGGAGTATTATAAGCGTCAAACCATAAGTTTTGACCACTAGCCGTTATAGATAAGCTTCCAAAAGGTGTTCTTTCTAAGAACTTCGATGGGAAGGTGTATCCAAAAGAAACTTCTTGTAAACGAAGTACTGAAGCATCATAAATACGTAGCTCAGTAGGGCCAAATAGTACATTACTAAAGTAAAAATCAGAATTGTTAATTTGAACCGTATTAGGAGCTCCTGAAGATTGTTGAACACCAGGTAAGATAAACGTATTTAAACGATCAAGTGTATCTGTTGTTAATCCACGACCTAATAATACAGCAATTGTTGAAGAAGCTATATCTCCACCTTGAGTATGGTTAAATTGGAAACCAAAATTCCAGTTACCGTAGGTGAAAGTATTAATATAGTTCATAATAAAATCAGGGTTTGGATTACCTACAACAGGTGTTAAACCTTCCTCATCAACGGTCTCTATAATATAGTTACCTTGAGCGTTAACTTGGAATTCACCAGTATTAGGATCTCTACCAATTCTAGTTCCAACAATTGCACCTAAAACTTCGCCTTCTCGAGCGACGTTTCCACCTTGACGACCACCATTACCGGCAAAAATGATCTGATCAACATCTGTTCCTAAGTCCGTAACAATACTTTCACTAGTGGTGAAATTCACACGAGCATTCCAGGTAAATTTACCTCCTTTAAAGATGTCTATGCCTAAATCTGCTTCAAAACCATCTCCTTGAATTTCACCAACGTTTACTGTTGAGTTTGTTACCCCGGATGATGGAGGAAGAGGACTTCCTACAATCAGATCTTCAGTAGTCCTGTCAAAGTAAGATGCATCAAGCGTTACTCTATTATCTAAAAATCTGGATTCGAATCCAACTTCGAACTCACGTTGTAATTCTGGCTCCAACTCAGGATTAGCAATAGTGTTAGAAGCTGAATTTACAGCTACATCTGCGCCATTTCCGTCTTGAAAAGCCTGAATGTTAAATGCAAGCGTCTGAGAAGTTGGGAAAGCTGCTGCCGCTGGGAAACGAGCAGAGGTTCCAACACCTCCTCTAAGTTTAAGATAGTTTAGTCCCCACTTGTCTGATTTTATACCAGGAATAATTTGAGTCGGGATGAAAGATACACTCGCACTTGGATAAAATAAGGAGCGATTTGCTTGTTCAAGGTTAGATGCCCAGTCATTACGAGCAGCAAGAGTTAAGAATACCCAGTTGTCATAATCTGCAGCAACCTGTCCATACAAACCAACTATATTACGAGTTCCTCTGAATTCAATTTCATTATTATTTTCAAAATTGAAATGTCTCTGAATATCAAAAACAGTTTGACCTGTACTTGCGATACCTATTTGCCTGATGCTTTCAGCTCTTGACGTAGCTCCAGCGTTAAAAGTCATCCCTATTTTACTACTGAGATCATAATCTCCATTAACCACAATACTGTGATCGTAAATTTGATTAAGGATGTTATCCGTATTTAAGAATCCAGTAACGTTAGCATCAATACCACCACGATTCTGATAATTTTCTCTTAATGTGTTAAAAACATCAACTCCTACTCTATAGAAAACATTAAGACGGTCATTAAAATTATAAGTCAATACAGCACTGCCCTGAACACGATGTGTTAGGTTAGTGATCTTTGCATTAGCGACAGTCCATAATGGATGTTGAATCGAGTTGTTCTGTCTGTAGTATACACTACGACCATCAACAGGACTCTGGAAAGGAAGACCAATCAGGTCAACCGAACGTGGAGTAAAGAATAAATGTCCAAAAACTGAAGAAGTTGCAGCGGAAAAAGTTCCGTTACCTTCTGATTCTGCTACCGGAGGGGTATCAAATTCAGTTCTTGAAAAATTCATATTAGCCGTTATATTGAATTTATTTGTTAAGTCAGCACCACCACCAATAGATAGGTTGCTTCTTCTTACAATATTACCAGGTGTAAATCCTGTTTGATCTAAATGACCAAAACTTACATTGTAAAAAGTATTATCCGTAGTTCCTCTTAAAGCAACATTAGTGGTAGAAGCACCACCAGTTCTAAAGAAACGTTCTACACTATTATATGGTCTCCACTCATAGCGTGCTCCAGCAAATTCAGGAAAATCCTGAGGAATACCTGTAGCTGCTGCTGCAGTTGAGTATGGGTGTTCAAGAGTTCCATCATCAGCAATAGCTGCTTGCGTATTGAAACCAGCTACTCCATCAGCTTGGAAACTAGGTCCCCAATTTGAGAAGAACCATCCAAATGCTTGATCAAAACCATTTCCAAATTCATTTTGATAATCAGGTAATGATGCTACAGTATCTACAAAATAAGATTGAGACACAGTAATTTCATTCTTTTTAGCTCCCTGATTTCTAGAACCTGTTTTGGTAGTAATTAAGATAACACCATTACGACCCTCAGATCCATATAATGTTGCCGCGGCAAGTCCTTTAAGTACACTTACGCTTTCAATGTTATTAGGATCTAAATCTAAAGATCTACTCGAACCATTGTTAGCTGCAAATGCACCACCTTGTGAGTTAGTGTCATTACTAAATGGCACACCATCTACAATATATAATGCCTGGTTGCTACCTCCAATAGAACTATAGTTACGAATAACGACGTTCGTACCAGACCCTGCAACACCAGAAGTTTGTGTAATCTGAACCCCAGATGCCTTACCAAGTAAAGCTCTGGTAACATCAGCCTCAGGCTTCTGTTCTAATTCATCACCACTTACTGTTGCAATGGAATATCCTAACGCCTTTTTCTCACGCTTAATACCTTGTGCAGTTACAACAACTTCTTCGAGCGTATTATCTAGCTCTAGTGTTATAGTAAATGTTGTTTGACCACCTACAGGTATCTCTTGCGTTTTAAAACCAACATAACTTATGACAAGTATATCAGTTGAGTTAACATTTGACAGTGTAAAGTTACCATCAAAATCAGTTTGCGTTCCGTTAGTTGTACCTTTTACAATAACATTAGCCCCTGGAAGAGGAGCAGTGTCGTCAGATACAGTTCCAGAAACTGTTGATTGTGCAAATGCTATTTGCACCATAAACGCCAATAATAGCGTTAAAATTCCACTAAACTTTGTTTTCATTTTTATAAATTATTTGAATTAGCCAATGCCAAAAATCACAATAAAAAGTTAATTATACAACTATTTAATCCTAAAATTTAGTTTTTTTTAAGTTGTTGTTAAGCTAACGTTAACTCTCTTTAGAAGCGTGCTTCCAGTCGTAGATGTATTCTTGTGTTGGCAAAAAGAAACTCTTGGTCTTCATTTCGACCATTGGCAATGTTTATTTTGAAAACCCCAGATTTTGTCAAAAGTCCTGCGCCAAACCCAAAACTGAAAAGCCTGGTTCGTTGATTTAGAAGATCATTTTCAAAATATCCTGCGTCTATAATACTATGTACATAGAGAGAAGGGGAGAGTATATATCGGTATTCTGTATTTAGGGTACTTTGAAGATTAGCAAAAATACTATTCTCATCAAATCCACGTATACTTATGATGCCTCCAAAACGAAAGAGTTCATTAGTTAGGAATGAATCTGAAAAGAGTACTTGAGTTCTGTTGCTCAAATAAATTTGATTGCTAGGATTTAGTTTTAAAATATGTCCCGTATGTGCATCGATGCTAAACTGACTTTCTTCGGTGGTATCGGTATTTCTGTTTCCTGCTTCGAGATAGAGATCAAAGAATGTCTTTTTGGGGAATAGTATATCGTCACTTAAAATAATATAATTAAAGTTGCTAGATATTCTGTTTTGTGTATAATCTAGGATAGTGTTGTCTGAAAGAACCTCATCTTGTAAATTTTCAGAACGCTTATTTTTATAACCTAATCCTATTTTGGTGCGCTGTTTTAGTTGATAAAATATAGAGGCTTGTTGTGAGGTTTCGGAAAAAGTACTGTCTTTTCTGAATAATGCCAATTGTAAATCTAGCCCCAATGGACTTTTGAATAAGTAGGGAAGTGTTGCTTTGACATTTAATTGTTGCTGGTCGTTACCGTCACTTTTATAATTAAGGATTAACTGTTCTCCATAATTCAAATTATTGGTGAGGATAAGATCTAAATACCCATCCAGACGCAATCGATTAGTTTCTTCGTCGGTTGCAAATCCAATAAAACCATCAAATCTGTTATTTGATTTTCGGGAAGCATAAATATATACTGTTGTGCTGTCATTAGTAAAAAGTACTTCTGGATTTTTTTTTATAGAGATAAATGACAGATTATTTAACGCATCACTCTTCTCTAATAATGTATTTTGATTGAAAGTTTCGCCAGTTTTAAAACCTGCATAGTGCTTTAAAAATCCTCGGGGTATTTCGTTGTAATCCTGAACTATAATGTTATTGATATATCTGGTGGTGTCTTCGGCAATTTTTAAATTGCCAGATAATGTATTTCTGTTTTGTTTTTGGATATTTTGAATTTGAAAAGAAGTAAATGGTTTTCCGTTTTGTGATGCTTCTGCTGATAATAATTCTAAGAAAGCTTTCGCGAAAGCTGTTTTAAGAACAATAGTATCATTTTTGGGAATAGTACCAAGAGCCTTAATGTAAGTGTTAAGGTTTTTGTTAGGAGCGATGAGTAGCTTAAGGTTTTTATAATGACTGCCTAAATCCAGCTTTGAAATATATAAACTGTCATTAGGGTGCAGGCGCTCAAGTTCTACTAAATCAACATAACCGAAATTATATAGCTTTTCCTTTAATGAATCGATTACGGAGGTAAGAGCATTGTATTCTGTAAATTTTTTTTGGTAATGAAGACTGTCAATAATCGCTGTTTGTGTCTTAGAGAAACCTTCAATTTCCAGCTGTAGATTTGTAGATTGAGACCATCCTTCAAAAATAGTATATATATTAAGGAGTAAAATTATAAGGTAAATTCGATACAAATGAAGGTGTTTTTAAGGTGTAAATCTAACGCATTTATAAACTAAAAAGTATGGTTGTGAATTTATATCTCAAATACATTTGAAAATAAAAGAAATATGGTTTGAAAACTTCGAATTAATTTATACCTTTGCAAGCCCTTAGAAAAGGGGTTTTGAATATAAAAATAAAATTAGGTAGCAAGAAATTATGCCAACAATTTCACAATTAGTACGAAAAGGAAGAACCAAAATAACCAAGAAGAGTAAATCGGCTGCTTTGGATTCGTGCCCGCAACGTCGCGGTGTGTGTACTCGTGTTTACACGACAACACCTAAAAAACCAAACTCGGCCATGCGTAAAGTAGCGCGTGTTCGTTTGACAAATGGTAAAGAGGTGAATGCATACATCGGAGGTGAAGGTCACAATCTCCAGG
>CAZPTJ010000013.1:0-27456 GCA_964589085.1 uncultured Flavobacteriaceae bacterium
TCAGAAGTAATATGAAAAAGAAAAAACCTGATCAGGTTGTATATAATGAGGAGAGCGAGCGTTATGAAGCAGGTTTAAAAGCATATGCTACAAATCTGGGAGCTCCTGCAATTACTACTGATGATGTTACGACCTGGAAGAATACAAATATCTCTAAGGTTAATCACGAGTTTAAAACCCGCTATGAAGAACTGAAGGCAGCGTATAAGACGATGATGGAACAGTTTGAATATAATAATCTGATTTACTCAGCTAAATTTTCCTTTGAACCTGTAGTGGGAGAGACCTATCATCTTTATGAAGGAAAGGACAAGCATCCATTTCTTTCATTAATTGCACCCCATGAGTGCAATTTCACCTATCTGGGGACCTTTAAACTAAAAGCTGATAAGCTTTGGGAGAGAGAAAATATGCCTAACTCTTAGGTGCTAGAATCAAAGTGATTTTATTAAAATCGGCAGCGCTATTAATGATTGTTCTATACGTTTCATAATGTTCTAATGGAACAATAGTCATATCATAAAGTTCGTCTGCAGTAATTGTTAGTACATTTCCCTCTAAGGTATAGCTCGAATGAAAATTCATCATACTGGTTCCATCGACATCATGGGTATTATTAATATTGAGATCATCCAGATTTGCGACTTCATATCCCTCAGGAATCATAATCTGTATCGTGCGTTCATACTTTCGTCTGAACATATTGTCCACAGGCAACGTGCGTGCTTTCTCCTGATACATTTCAGTTTGAAGACCAATAAGTTCTCCCACCTTAAACAGGTATTTTCTTCCAGCTTTCTCTGTAAACTGTTCTGAAGTTACTGAAGCTTTCACACGCAATGGTTTAATGCCAAATAATTCAGGATCTTCATTTAATACTTCATTGTCATTAATGGTGATGTTTTCACTCATCCGTTTGATGAATTCTTCGTAAAAATCGTCTTTGTCCTCCTGTGCAATAAGATTGAGAAAGGGTTGTATAAAGGCTGCATTATACCCACTTATGGCATGATCTACAGAGATGATATTTTGTGTCAAATCGTCTTCATTAAAGGCCACTTCAAAACGCATAGTGTCTTTAGATCCTTCTGCTGGAACAGAAGCAATGTATTTGACTTTTCCAACACCAGATTTAAAATCACCTACACTGACTTCTTTAATAAAAAGACCATAATTTTCGGTAAGAAACATAGGTGGAAAACCATACCGGGTGTTTGCATCATCAGGAGATAGAAATTGCTTGGTATCTGGAAAATAAAACAGGTATTCATTAAGAAATCCTATAGATTCAAATTCCTTATCAAAAATAAGATTGGAACGATCTGTAGTTAATACGATCTCATATTTGATATCCAGTTTTTTAAGGCTTTGTATAAATAGTTTTACAATTCCTCCTGGACTCGCTACATTATTAGCTAGAATGAATTCAAGATCGCTTAACTGATCTCCTCCATCTTCAGTAATAAAAATAGATCCTTTAATATGGTTCTCCAGTTTTCGAATCTGTTCCTCTTTTGTTTGACCCTCTTTTATTCCAACTTCTTTGATCATTTTATCAATATCATTGCCTACGCGTTTTGACGGTTCTTCATGAGTAAATCGATAGAAATTTTTCACCACATTGTTATAGGAGGTAATACCAGATACTCCAGTATTTGTGTTTTTGTCCAGTTTGTAAATGACCAATTTCTTTTTTGCATCATAAGCAGATAATTCTTCTTCAAAAAGAGCCTCAATGGAATCTTCTTTGACCAACCAGCTCAATTTATTTTCGATACTTTCATCCAGAACAATTTCTGCAAGACCATTGTAACTCTTAAACTCAAAGACTAAAAAGTCTGGAGCTAGCACCTGAAAACTTGTATTTAGTTTTTTGTAATCATCTTGTAAGGTGATACGTTCTCCCTGATAGGATGGAGCTCCTTTTATCACATACCAATATTCAATAAAACCACCTTTTTCAATACCTTCCAGCGCAAAGTATTTAATGGTTTGTTTTGAGGTTTCGTCTTCGGCAGTCAATATTTTGGATTTGTCCAATTCCTGGATAGTTCCATTAGGAGAAATAACGCGAGCGTGACTTTCCAAAAGGTTTGAACTATTATTATATGGCAAGTAAATTTTATTATACTGCTCTATACGATCATCGCTATTTAACCAAAGGACTTTATGAATGAGGCGGTATTGTACAAAATTATCATCTTCATCAAAGGCAAACTCATTAACACGGTGTTCCTTTAAGGAAAGCATATCTAACTCCTGATCTGTCCCATCAACCTGGTGATTGGGTGTCTGCTCCCAGTTATAACTTTTATAATATAAATCCTGTGCAATTAATTGTATGCCGCTGAGAAGGCATAGAAGTAAAAAAATAGGTGTACGGTTTGTCATACCAGATGATTTTAAATATAACGGTGGTTTTATTTCAGAACAACCACTTCTTTATAGGCTTTTTCCAGTTTTTTAATAAGTGCATTAAACGCCTTGTGGTCTTCTTTTTTGATGATTAAAGTATCTACGATAATATCCTGTTTATAAACAATTGTATCTCCCTTAATAGTGTATGAAATACTAACCTCCATAAATGGTTCTTGTACGCTAATGTTTTCAGGAAGATAATCTACGGTTTTACCTTCTGGAATTTTAAGAATGGTTTTTAATTTGTTTTGATATTTATAATCTACTTCTATATCATTAACACGATCTTCTTTTATTTTTTGATCGGCGACAGATTTATCCAGATTAAGATTAATATATAGTTCATTATCATAGCTATTGCAATAACCATCTATTTCAAAATTGTAGCTTACATAAAAAGGATCATCATAGGAGAACTTGTTTTCTTCTTCAAATTTGTTAATGATAAACTTATTATTTCCTTTTTCCAATAAGGCTCTATAGAACTCGTTAATCCGTTCTTCTTTGTTTTCTGATTCCAGGAAACTATACACTCTATTTTTTTTGTAACCCGTAAATGAGGCTTTACCTTTTCCTTTAATCGTCTTGCCGTTTATCGTTATCGTAATCTCATCATCCTGCAAATTCATTTTTGCTGGAACTACAGGGA
This sequence comes from uncultured Flavobacteriaceae bacterium, assembly GCA_964589085.1. GTDB lineage: Bacteria > Bacteroidota > Bacteroidia > Flavobacteriales > Flavobacteriaceae > Dokdonia. The sequence goes on from CAZPTJ010000013.1 coordinate 3,068, forward strand.
TTTTTTTAATTTCAAAATCCCCTTTTCCATTACCCACCAGTGCTTCTTTTCCTTGTATAAAAGAGGTTGGCATTTCCAGAGGGATATAACGTCCTGTGGCATCAAGATAGAAGGTTTTATCTCCTTCCTGATAGCTCAGGATCATATGATTGTCTACGGCAGGCGTTGGAACTTCTGTATAACGATAAGGGATAGATCGGGTACCGATCCAGGTGAGTTGTCCCTTAAGACCAGCAACTTCTAACATTTCGGCAAGGATACTGGAATTGTCTTTACAGTCGCCATATTTCTTTTTAAACACATTATTGGCCTCTCTGGGAATAAAACCTCCCAATGCATATTCAAAATCTATGTATTTAATATTTTCCTGTACCCAATAATAAATAGCACGAACTTTCTCAACGTTTGAGCTTTTATCTTTGGTAAGCTCATCCACAATGTTACGAAGTTCACTATCAACCTCATCCTGATTGATGGTTTCCACAAGAGAATAGTACCAGTCATATAGATCTTTTACATCACTTAATACGGGTACCGTTTCTCCCTTTTTTTCAACACTGGTAATGATAGGAATAACATGAGGTAATACGGTTTTATAACTGGGAGCTCCTCCCTCCAGTTTATAAGCATCTTGATTCTTAATTTCCCAGGTATATATTTTTTTGCCTCTTTTTTCGCTTTCGCGAAAGCTTACATCTGCCTGCTCCAGATTAAATTTCTGAAAACGTAGATTGATGTCTTTATCTACCGTGAGTGTGACTTTACTGTTCACAATAGGATTGGTATCACCAAAATAAAGCGGCGTCAAAAAACGCGGATTTAAAATATCCATTTTATACCGCAATTTGCGCTTGGCTCCCGGTTCAAGATTGGCATACAGAAAATTGACCGAGCGTGTGTCATCATAGAAAGATTCTGAAATTTCGTCTTTCTCAATAAAGTCTTCAACGGCATACTCTTTATATTTTTGATTTTCAAAAATATAAGAAGAAGCCTCAATTTCTTTAAGGTCAAAAAAGGTAGAATATTCCACAGATTCTTTAGAAGCAAAGCGTGCATTATCTCCTAAGAGCATATCTTCTTCTATAACTTCTTGTGAGATAACAATCTCATCATTTTCCAGACGAATATCTACTAGACGTTCTTCGGAGAGAAGAACAAGTGATTCATCAGGATATTTTGATTTTAATAGTTTAAACTGATCAGATTGTCCTTTTGCAGAAAACCCGATGCCTATACAAAATAGGATACTTATATAAGCAGCATTAATATGTTTCAACAGCATTGATATCGTCATTAAAGTAAAATTCTGATTTTATTTTCCCCCCTTCCTGATTATAGTAATGGGTATAACCACTTTTCGATCCGTTACGGTAATTTACTTCTTTTTTTAATTTGCCGTTGGGATAGTAATAGGAAAAGGTGCCGTGTTCATTACCGTATAGATAGTTTTCTGTTTTATGTAACTGACCATCTAAAGAATAATAATTTTGAGATTGGTGGTACTCATCGTCTACATAATTCAACTCTTTTTCTAACTTTCCTGAACTGTAATATGTTACATGCTTCCCTTGTAAGAGCCCGTTGTCAATTGTATAAACTCTTGACTTCTCACCATTTTTAAAATATCCAATAACCTGAGCAGTTTCCTTGCTCACCTTGATTTGAGGAACTTCTTCTCCATTTTCATCAAGATAGGTATATCCTGTAAAACGTCCCATATCATAAAAACGGATAAGTTGTAAAGTGCCGTCATCGCTATAGAATATTTTACGCCCATGTAGTTCATCATCTACATATTGAGAAGTCGTATTTATGGTTCCATCTTCAGCAAAATCAAGCTTTTCTCCCTGAGCGCTTCCAAAGATATGATTATAGGAAGTTTCTTTTTCTCCGTTTTCATGATACCAGATAGATGCACCATGTCTGGAACCATTGAGATAATTGGCTTCAGAACTTAGAATACCATCACCATGATTATAAAATAACCATTTACCTTCTCGTTCTCCATTAAAAAATCCTCCCTCTACGATCTTGTTCCCGTAATAATCAAATGCTTTATACGCGCCGTGATTTACATCATTAAGCATTTGATACTGACTCTGTATTTTTCCATTAGGATGATGATAGGTTGACATATTTTTTGGCATTGTATAATCTATCGTTTCATGAGATATTCCCTCAGCGGTGTAATACATTTCTTTTTCTGGATTTCCAAAATCATAGAATGTCTCTTTTTTTAGCTTCCCTGATACACCATAATATTTTTGAACTCCATTGAATTTTCCTTTATGAAAGAAATTTTCTGATTCCAGCGTACCGTCAGGATAATAGTATTCCCACAAGCCTTGTGCCAAACCGTCTTTATAATATCCTTGATGTTGTAATTGTCCCCAGGAATACCATTGTTTTGAATAGCCTTGTAAGGTGTCATTCTTGTAATTGCTCTCTGATTTAAGCTTGCCGTTTTTATGATATGTTTTATAGGCGCCTTGCGTTAGATCATCTTCATAGTTTCCTTCTTCAGATAACACTTCATTGCGATGGTAGAACTTCCAGAAGCCTGTTTTGCCTCCTTTGATATCATAAAGTCCTTCAGATAGGAGTAAGCCATAAGGATCGTATCCTTTGTATAAAAATTCTCCATTTTTCTTTCGAGCGTTTATAATTTCCTGACCTCCTTTGTCATAATAGGTATATGATCGTATTTCACCTTTTCTGTACTCAAAGGTGTTGTGCAGCTTTCCATCGCGATCATAAGTTTTATATAGCCCATTTAAAGAACCATTATCATAGTTAAATTCATCTTTGATCTTTCCATTGCTATGATAGGTAATCCAGGGGCCGGAATATTCATTATCCGTAGCTTTTCCCTGAGATGATAATTGCCCATTAACATGGTAGTTTTTTAAAGTCCCGTTTAGTAAACCATTACTATACTGATATTCAGAAAAGAGATCCCCAGTCACATAATATTGAGTTTCTAATCCGGATTTTTTTCCATTTAAAAATGTGCCCTTTGTAGAAGTTTTGCCGTTAGTATGGTGCTCTATATATTCACCTACATAAGTTCCTTCATCCTGAGTATACTCATATTTTTTAAGTGTTTCTCCGACATCATAATATTCAGTAGATAACCCTTCTGCAGTATTGTTTACATAATTTGATCGGCGTAAGAGTGCTCCTTTATTATTGTAATAAGAGTATGTCCCATTTGCGATGCCATCTAGATAGATAACTTCAATTTTCTTTTTCCCATTAGGATAATACACCGTATAGAGCCCATTTTCCTTACCATTTTTATAAGTTCCTGTTTCATCAAGGTTTCCATTGGGGAAAAACCATTGCCAATCACCTTCCTTCTCGCCATTGTCATTAAAACTACCTTTGGCCTTTGGTTTCCCATTTTCATCATAATATATCCAAGGACCATAAACCTTGTCCTCTTTAAGTTCTCCTAGGCCAGTAGCAAATCCATCCTGATATTCAAAAGATAGTAATTGTTCGTTGCCGTCTACCTTGATTTTATTATCGGAACGCATAATTGCGAGCCATTTTGGAAAAGCTTTTGAGATAAAATCCTTGATCTCATCAACTTGTTTTTCGACAACACGTTTATAGGTTTCATTTTCTATAGAATAAGAGGTGGTGTAAATAAACGCTTCAAAATGGTCATTGTCATAAATCCAACGGAAAAAAGGAATATACTTTTCTGCAAAAAAACCACCATTTCCTTCAACATTTTCCAGTTGACTCAAGAGCGCATAGTTTTGTTTAGTGTACGGAAGGTCTATTTTTGTGGGTGCTTCAAAACCTTTCTGTAATGCGATACGATTGTTCAGGATAAGGTCAATTTCTTCAAAAACCTCATCATCTGGTGTATAAATAACATTGTTTTTTTCTAAATCCTGATCTTTTCTTGCGATTTCATTGGCAGCTTTTAATACTGAAAATGAGTAAGCTCCGTCAGGACTTGAAACCAAATACATATTGTAACACAATAATGCTTGAGCCAGACGTCCTTCTTTAAGATACAAATTTCCTAATCTCAAATGTGCTTTTTCAAACAAGGGAGCATAGGTGATGGTTTGCATATAGGCATCTGCAGCTTTTTTAAAGACACCTTCTTCTTCATAACTAATACCTAGATTAAAGTGTAGTTTATGATTCAATGGGTACTCTTTAAGAGCTTCCAGATAATTGTCAATAGCCTCTTTGTTTTGGTCAATGCCTTTAAGGCAGATTCCTTTATTAATAAATAGATTAATCCGTTCCTTTAAAACATCTTGCTCTAAGGCTTCTTCTGCAATTTTTAAACCTTCTTCATAACGTTTGAGCTGAATTAAAGTAATGATCTTTGTATTTAATAGAGTGCCATAAAGACTATCACTAGGGTGGACTTTGTCAATTTCCTGTAATAAGGATTCATAGTCTTCATCAGAAGCCAGGTCACCTATGTTTTCTAGTTGTACTGTACTGTCATAATAGGTGATTTTGTCTGGAGTGGTTTGACCAAAATTTGTGGCATAGACAAAATAAATTCCAAGTGCTAATACATTGAAAGGTAATCGCATACTCATAGCGTTAATGTGTTTTATTGACATAAAATAAAGGAATCACCATTGTTATTATAATGGTGATTAGTGAGTAGGGATTCCAAAAATAGTTTTTATTTTCTTTTGATATGTTAAAATTATCAAAGGATGTTTGATTTTGCTAGTAATACTGCTAGATGCAGGTAAGTAAAACACGCTAATAAAAAGGGGTTGAAGATTGCTTTACCGACCAAAAAAAGGCCTTGGATGGACGGATTTTTTAGCCAAATCAAAAATTTAAGTCCGCCATTTATCTATTCTAATGAATAAAGCGGGTTTAATTCACGAGTAATTACTAAAGTTTTAGTAATTTCAAAAGCTCCGTTGAGTTCTTTTTATGTAAGATAAAGCCAGATACCATTGTGCATTCTCATATAAAAACATCTTGTTTTTGGATCGTAACAACATGAGGATTAGACACATTAATGAATAAGAGACTCAAAAAGGCTGTATGCCCTAGTATTTTAAGCAATATTTATCATAAATATTTAAACTTTTCTATATATTAGTGGTTCTATTGAAATGCGAAGTGTGCTATTTATATCCCTACAATAAATGATCACTTATAAAATCGTATTTCTATAATCTCATAAATAGTATTAGAGTTTCTTTACTAAGAAATAGTGATATGGTGTTTTAAAACCATAAAATCCTCTGAGTGGGAAGGATAATTTTGATACATTAGTATAAGATAGATAAAAGGAAATTAAACATTATGAAAATACGCATAAACCGTAAACTCCCAGCATTCAATTTACAGGAGATGCTTATTGTCCTTGCCATTATTGGAATACTGTTATTGCTGGCGATGCCTAAATTGTTGCCTTTAATTGCAAAAACAAAAAGTTTGGAAGCACAGACGCAATTAAAACAGATTTATAATATGCAGGAATTGTACAGCTATTCCTATTCTAAATATTCTAATGATTTTAGTGAAATAGATTTTGAAGCCCCTACAACCATACAAAATGGAGGTACCGCAAACTATGTCTATGAAATCCTGGAAGCTTCAGCCGAAAATTTTAAAGCAAGAGCTACCGCCATCGCCGATTTTGATCGTGACGGTATATTTAATGTTTGGGAAATAGATCAAAATGGGAATCCTAAACAAATCGTAAAGGATTGATGCTGTCGCTACAAATCGCATTAATCATTGGTTTAGCAATCATATTTTATCAGGATTATAAGGAACGCCTGGTGTTTTGGTGGTTGTTTCCCAGTATAGCTGTGGGGTTGGCAGGATTACATATTATAGAAGTTGGAATGCAGCAATTTATCATACATATCGCATTTACATTAGGGATAATCATCATATTGTTTACCGTGTTGTCCCTGTATATAAAATGGCGTTTGGGAATCTATGATTTTAGATCAGTAATAGGAATAGGTGATATTTTAATGTTGGGAGCCTTAGCCTTAGGCTTTCCACCTGTTAGTTTTAGCACACTTCTAGTATTCGGGTTATTATTTGCTTTGATCCTTCATCAAATCCTTATACGAGTACAAGCATCTAATTTATCTACACCTCAAGAACAAATAGAGGATGTTATTTCGCAAAAGCGAGATCAATATGGAAGTATTGATTTAAAAAATACCGTTCCTCTTGCAGGTTATCTTTCGCTGTTTTTTGGAGGAATCCTATTGACACACTGGACAGGTTTTTATCCTAATTTATATCTGATTTGAGCACAACGGAGAAAACATATCAGATTCCGGTAGAATTACAGCAGTTAATAGGTGCAGAATTAGCCTATCAATATCGTATTGTGCCTATTTCCAAAGAAGGAGATACCGTCGTTTTTTATTCGGACGCATCAGAACCGGAAGCTTTGACTAGTGAGTTGTTTATTTTTTTAGGATACCCAGTTCGTATTGAATATTTGGATACCAATGAAGTAACGACCTATCTCAGTACAAATTTTAGAAGAGCCTATGATGAAGGGCAACAGACCTTAGGATATACACAGGATTTTTTAGAAAAAATCCTGTTGACAGCAAAAGCTATAGGGAGTAGTGATATTCATTTTGAACCTTTTGAAAATAAATGTCGTATCCGGTTTCGTCTTGACGGAAAACTCAAAGAACAATACACCATCCCCAAAAGTGAATATCCAGTAATTATCAATAAAATTAAGAATAGAGCAAATCTGGATATTTCTCAGAACCGTTTACCACAAGATGGACGAATAACGGTCAAAACTCAAAATGATGAGTTTGATATACGGGTATCCACCTTACCGTCTATGAATGGGGAAAGTATCGTTTTACGTATTTTAAGTAAGGACACCTCCAATATTGCATTGGATCAGCTTGGGTTTGATGATCACGATTTGACGATCTATAAGGAAGGCGTTAGAAACCCTAATGGTATCGTATTGATATCTGGACCTACCGGTTCGGGGAAAACCACAACGCTATATGCAACGCTTAAATTACTCAATAAACCAGAAACGAAAATCCTAACTATTGAAGACCCTATAGAATACACATTGGAAGGGGTGATGCAAATGCAGCTTCGGGAAGATATAGGACTTGATTTTGAAACATCGCTTAAAACGTTTTTAAGACAAGACCCTGATATTATCATGGTAGGAGAGATTCGCGATGTCAAAACAGCCAATATGGCGATTAGAGCCGCATTGACCGGACATTTAGTGCTCTCAACAATTCACACAAACTCGGCCTGGGCGACGATTTCAAGACTGATAGATATGGGTGTTCCCGGACATTTAATAGCGAGTACTCTTAATCTTAGTGTTGCACAACGATTAGTTAGAAAACTGTGTTCACATTGTAAACAGGAAGCACCTGTTTCCAAAGAAGTATTTCCATTGCATTTTATCATTCCGCAACAATTAAAAACACACTATGTTGCAAAGGGATGTACGCAATGTTATCATACCGGGTATTCTGGAAGGAAAGCAATCTATGAGATATTACCCATTACCAAAGAATTATCAGTGCATATCAAGAATAATGAATTGCAGATAGATGAATATCTGCAGGACAAACATATAAAACAACTTAGTGATCAGGCCTTGCAAATGATTATAGACGGCGAAACAGCAGTTGATGAGGTTTTTGCCTTGCTCACAAATCAATAATTATGATACGAAAGATAATAAGTTTATGGATTTGCATTTTTGCCTTGAATATGGCAATGGCGCAGGAATATGATCCGGAACGTATACAACAAATAGACAATCAAATTACGGCTTTAGAAGCAGATGTTCCTGGGCTTTCCCAAAGACTGGATATCAGCATGCAACGTGCTAACTTGTCCACTTTTCTGGTCGCTATATCAGAAGTACATAACATAAATATTGCCGTAGACCCGACACTGGATGCGATTGACATTATTAATAATTTTAAAGATATTGAAGTGTCTAATGTCCTGATTTATCTCTGCAAGACCTATAATCTGGATATTGACTTTACAGGGACTATTTTGTATATGAAACTATATGAAAAAGATCCCGAACCTCCAAAGAAAAAAGAAATTCCAATATCCTATGACCCGAATAGTCAAAATCTGACTATTGATTTGAGAAATGACAATTTAGCAGAAGCATTTAAGTTAATTTCTGACCAAACGGGGAAAGGATTATTTTTTACACCAGATATAGATACTAAAGTCATTTCAGTTTTTATCAAAGACCTGCCGTTTGATATTGCTATGGAAAAACTGGCATATTCTAATGACCTGCTGGTGTCTAAAACCAAAGATGGGTCTTTTGAATTTGAAGCATTATCGGGTAATGAAACGAATGCAACCACAGCATCAGGAGGTGCAACGCCAAGACCTCCTCGACAAAGACGTGCTAACTTTTTATTTGAAGTAGTTAATCCGGAGACGCGACATTTAAATGTCGATATTGAAAATGTGGCCATTGCCGATGTTATTTATGATATTGGGAATGCTCTAGAACTTAATATATTTACCGCTTCTCCACTTACCGATGCTGGAGTGGCAAACGTCAAGTCAAACGATATCTCTTTTGATCAATTACTGACCAAGATTTTTGAAAATGCCAAGATTTCGACCGGGAATACGCAAGCAAATGCAACCAGTAATGGAGCAACTGCCTCTAGAGGAGTTGATCGTAATACCTCATCTGAAAGTGCACAAGATCGATTTACCTACAAAAAAGAAAATGATGTGTACTATTTTGGAACCTATAAACAACTCACGCTGCGTTCGGCGGAGGTCATTCCGCTAAAATATCGTTCTATAAGTATTTTAGCTGACCCTCAGCGCACAGGGAGGAGTGCTGGTAGGTCAAATACCACTTTTGGATCGAATACCAATTTTGGAGGATTTGGAAATCAAAATTTTAATAATCAGCGAAACCTAAGTACTCCGCAGACGCGTACAACACCTGACCAGACTCCACAAAATCAAGTTTCAGATATCCAGGATTTAATTCCTGATGATGTAAAGCAAGATCTCAATATTATTGCAGATCCCGAATTGAATAGCTTTATTGTAAGTGGTGCGAGCGCAGATATTGAACGTTTTAAGCAATTTGTAAAAGAGATTGACCGACAGATTCCTATAGTGATTGTAGAGGTGATGATACTTGAGGTGAGTCGTAATGCTACACTGGATGCGGGAGTAGAATGGGGCATTGGTACAGAATCTACGACAACACAAGGAACCATATTTCCAGAAACAGGATTGACTCTGGGTGCAGAAACCGTAAATCGTATTTTAGGCCGTATTGATGGTTCCAGTTTTTTTAATGTTGGACAGGTAGGGCCTAATTTCTTTGCGCGTATACGCGCTTCAGAATCCAATGGAAACTTTAAAATACGCTCTTCACCACGTATTACCACCTTAAATGGACATCGAGCTTATTTTTCTAATGGAGAAACCAGTTATTTTGAAATTACACAGAATAATTTTATAGGAACTCAAAACCCTGCTATTAGTGAAAGTACCATTTTTCAGGCGATTGATGCAGAATTATCGTTGGAAGTCTTACCCTTTGTTTCTGCAGATGGGGAAGTAACCATGGATATTAAAGTCATACAATCCAGCTTTACCGGAGAGCGCATTAGCGAGAATGGTCCTCCGGACATTAGTTCCAGAGAATTTTCATCCATCATTAAAGCAAGAAACAATGATATTGTGGTTTTAGGAGGTCTGGAAGAACGTGCAAAAAATGATTCCGGCTCCGGAGTGCCTTTTCTGGCGCGTGTACCCGTCATTAAATGGCTTTTTAGTCGCAGAGTACGCACCGATTCTCGTTCTAAATTAACTGTATTAATTAAACCTACAATTATCTACTAATGTTTAAAACGCTTTCGCGAAATAGTATATATGGTCGTACCTATTGTGCCCTGGAACATTTGGGAAATGCACAGGAGGAAACGATACTCTTTATTCGTGCAAAACGTAACAAAGGAGAAATCGATGTTCAGGATAAACATAGTTTTACGGCACTGGAAGATATAACGAACTATGTTTCTAAACAACAACATGCGCATCTGGTCATTAATAACTATCAAGTATTACATAAAAGCGTTGATCTTTCGGGAACAGTACCAATCGAACATATCGTAAGCCAGGCATTCCCGAATATTATTATTGAAGACTTTTATTATGAAATAGTAGAGACCTCATTAAAATCGTATGTCTTTATCTGCCGAAAGGCCTATGTCGATCATATAATTAGCCAATATCAAGAACTTAAGATATTTATAACAGGATGGAGTTTGGGAATGGCAACAACAGTCCCACTGCTTCCATTGATCAGGAAAACATCTACAATCTATAGTTCTACTTATGTGCTTACCAGAGAACAAGAAGAACTTAAGGAAGTACAATTATATCAGGAAGAAAATCCACATACTTATATGCTTGAAGAGACAAGTATCTCTTCACGTTTTCTCAACGTTATGGGAGCACTGATTACGGCTTTTAGTCAGGGCGTTCGGACCACAGCATCAAACAATGAAGCCGCTCAAAATGATAAGCGAGGATTGTATGTACAGCATCGTTTATTTCAAATAGGATTGCCTGCAGCCATTATCAGTCTGTTGCTTATATTTTTAGTAAACTTCCTGTATTACAATTATTATTTTGATGGAGTTGAGTCCCTCAAGCATATTGCACAAGCCAATGCCGTTCAGAAAAAACAATTGGTTTTAAAAGATTCTGTCGTTAGTCAAAAACAAAAATTATTTGAAGATGTTATAGAATCTGCTTCTTCCTCTTCTTCACTGTTTGTTGATGAGATTGTACAATTGATGCCAGAAGTTATTTTGTTGGATGCATTATCCTATCATCCACTTTTACGTAAAAAAAGAGCAAACAAACCTTTGCAATTGCAATTAGGTATTATTACAATAGCTGGAAAAACAAGTTATAATGATGCATTAACCGATTGGATATCAGAGATAGAACGATTGGGATTTGTGGAAAATGTATCTATAACTACTTTAGAAAAACAAGGAAAGGCGACCTATTTTGAACTTGAAATTAGTTTAAATACCCCATGACAATCAAACAAAAAAATAGCGCATTGTTAGGAGGATTTGTTGTGATACTTATCCTGGGATATATGCTTTCTATAACAGAAACACTTTCGCTTAAGCGTAATTATAAAACACTGAAAACTCAGGAAAAACTATTTGCTAATATTCCGCAACGCCTTAACCTGTTGCATCAGAAGGAACGCTATTACGATTCATTACTGGAACATTTCCAAATCACCGAAACCTCTCTACAGAATAATCTATTAAAAACGATAGACCGCTATGCAGTAGATCATAATATACGTATTGTTTCCTTTGATGAGCCTCATACAGTGCATCTTCAAGATAGGAATACCAGTTCTTATACGTTTAGGGTGACGGGAGACTTCAAAGCTATTTTGGGTCTGGCATATCAACTGGAACAGCGTAGCAAGTTTGGTATGATTGCATCTTTACAATTTGAAAAAATAAAAAATTATAGGACTGGAAAAACACCTTTGGAAGGTCAATTTATTCTGCAATTGGTGCAGTAAACATAATGTGATATGAAAAAACAGAATACATATATAAAACAAGGGACGCTTTACGTATTTACTGTACTGCTTCTTGCAAGTTGTCAGTCTGTGAAGCAATGGCAGTTTACAAACGCACAAAGCGCAGTTGTAGAATTAGGTGCTATTGTCCAGCGAGAAGGAGCTTTAAAAAATATCGTTGAGACCAAAACCTTACCCCAATTACAAGAAAATTTAAGAGTAGCGGTGGTAAAGAAAACAATTACAAAGAACGCTTTGCGTCAATACAACAAAATCTTACAACAAGGCGGTATAGATTCCGTTGCTAGCACTGCTGTATCTTCCTATACTCTTTTGGAGTTGGAACTTATAGATGATGTTGGGTATGCACGAACCATAAATAATGATCAAGGAGCAAGAGATTATGTTAAGAATGCAAAGAAGGCAGGGGTCATTACTACAATTTCTATGCTAGGGACTATTGATAATGATGTGCTTAACGCCAAGGATTATTTTTTAAGTGCTACTGATCAAGGTGCTTATACTATTGCATATTATAATGATCAAGGTGAACTGAAAACCCTATCCTTTGCCGATATGACTGTTTTTGATTTTCAAGTATCGTATTTCTGCTTTGGAAAAGATGCTTCAGGAAGAATACAGGTTATGGATATTGTAGAAGAAGGAAAATCATGTAAAAGACCTTTAGTAGCAAAAGCAAAGAAATTACAAAAAACAAGACGATTAATCGATTATTAATGAAGCGACGCATTATGAAGAATATAAAAAAAATAGTACTGGGTATGCTGGTGATGTTGTGTCTGGCTTGTGAAGACATTATCAGTGTCCCTGATATTTCAGAAGATCAGATATTCCTGTTGGCACCTGCAGAAGGTGCAATTTTAGAAGATAGTATGATTACCTTTTCGTGGGAGGAATTGGGTGATGTAGATCAATACCAACTTCAAGTAGCTACCCCAGGTTTTGAGATGGCCAATCAAATTGTATTGGACACCATTCTTGGAGATTCTATTCAGAGCTTTCGAAATTTCACCACTACCTTAGAAAATAATGTATATGAATGGAGAGTGCGTGCTTTTAATAGCAATTTTGCAACCGATTATACGACAAGTGATTTTATCGTAAATGACCCTCAGGGAGTTGATTTATCTGATCAACAGCTTGTATTACTGACTCCTGAAGATAATTTGGAAACGACAGAAACCGCAATTACATTGTCCTGGGAAATTTTAGAACAGGCTACGGCATATCGTATTGTGATTACAGATCTCGCTGATAGTTCTGTATTCTTAGAAGAATCCCTTGATATGACGGAGCGTATAGTGACTTTTATGCCGGGGAGTTATACCTGGGCGGTACGTGCGGAGAACGACTCTCAGAATACAGCATTTACTACACGTAACCTGACCATACTGGAATAATGAACAAGAAAAAACGTACCTCTTATTTATTACTGTTGGTAGTACTTATTTACGCCACTGTCGCTGTACGCTTTTTTCTGTTAAAAGATGATGGAGATACGATTGACCTGACCATTCAGCCTGTAGGTAATTTTAAACCGATTACTTATACGGTAGATAAGGAATTTACAATTCGTAATGATTATAGAGATCCGTTTTTAGGAACACTTCCAAGTAAAAAGAAAGTTACAAGTGTAAGCACTTCAAAAACCACACAAGCAATAATTGCGATACCTTTTCCCGAGATACACTATATGGGGATTGTGGCAGATGCAAAGTCCAATAAAAAAATACTATCCATCCGTATAGATGGTGTAGAATATGTGGTACGGATAGGCGATGAAGTTAAAGAAGTACGTATCCTTTCGGGTAATGAAGAACGTATTACGGTGAGTCATAATGGGGTACGTAAAACGATACAAAAGCCGGAATCATGACGAGTTTTGATGAAAAAATAAAAGCTGGAGCATTACAGTTTGCCATTCTTATCAGCGTGGTGATTGCACTTTTACTGGCTGGATTTATTTTGCTCACGTACACGCATCAACGATTAACAAAGCACATTGATATCGCAGGAGAAACCATACAATTATCACATTCGGGGGTTGCGTATGCGCAACAAATTGATATCCCATACAATGAAGAATTCAGTCCTGAGCTAGAAGGGATGGCTGATGGCGAGTTGGAAATTGTAAAAACACATTGGGGAATTTATGATAAACTTATTTCCAAAGCACGACGTAAAACAAATATCTATCAAAAAATAGCGTTGTTGGGAGGGCAGCTTCCAGAAGAAGAACGTCCTGCTTTACATTTAGAAGATACTAATACCCCATTGGTTTTAGTAGGAAGTACTAATATTCATGGAGATGCACTATTACCAAGACAAGGCGTTAAAGCCGGAAATATTGCGGGTAATTATTATCAGGGCACTCAATTAATTTATGGGACAACCACACAATCTGACAAAGAACTTCCTGCCATTAAAAGTGATAAGAAATCCTATATCAAGCAATTATTATTTGGCAACATACCGCAAGAAGATTCCTTGTTTGTTAGGGACATAGGAGAGCAATCGTTAGTCAATAGTTTTGATCGCAGCCCGAAATGGCTGTATCGTCCAGGAGTCATAGAATTGAATAGTCAGGATATTCAAAATAATATCATCATCCGATCAGATACACTGGTACGGGTTTCTGCTTTCGCGAAAGTGGAAAATGTCATACTTATCGCTCCGTATATTAACATAGAAAGTGGTTTTTCTGGATCGTTACAGGCCTTTGCTTCCAAACAGATTTTGGTAGCAAAAAATGCAACACTTCACTATCCTTCTGCGCTAGTATTGCAGGAAAAAGAAGGACTGGAAACTTCAGAAGGAGATGAAATTGTTTCTATTAGTATAGAAGAGGGAAGTCGTATTTCAGGAAGTGTACTCTATCTGGGAAAATTAGAGCAGCGCGTAATTCGTCCTAAAATTAAAATGGCACCAGATGCGATGATCCAAGGAGAACTTTATTGTAACGAAAATATAGATTTGTCAGGAGTCGTAGAAGGCTCTGTATTTACGCATCAATTTGCAACGCAGCAACGAGGGTCTATCTATCAGAATCACATTTATAATGGTGTTATTGATGTAAGAAAACTACCGAAGAGCTTTTGTGGTATCGAGACCACAGCGACACAAACCAATATTGTCTCATGGGTGCATTAAAACATAAAATACAAGCGGCTACCCTTATGGAAACCTTAGTGGCTACGGCAATTATTCTGGGAGTGTTTATTATATCTAGTTTGGTGTTGAATAATACCTTTAGAGCCGTTGTTGCAAATAATGATTTTAGTATACAAAACAGATTGAATTTTTTAGAGTATTTGGAAGCTCATGAACAATTAGAATTGCCTTATTATGAAGATATTGATGCCGTATCCATAAGTGTGGAACGTGAGCAAATTCAAGAAGTATCCTATATAGTGTATCGTGCAGTAACCACAGGCGATCTTAAAGAATTAATTCGTTATCGTATTGATGAAACACCCTAAGAAAATACAGGCATTTACGTTGAGTGAGGTATTGGTGGTACTGGTGATTACGACCATAGTCATTGCCCTAGCTTTTTCGGTGTTAAGTCTGGTGTCCAAACAATTGGGAACGATACGTACTAATTATGAAACACGTACAACTATTGCTAAATTTAAACAACGTTTGTTATTGGATTTTGATCGTTCTGACCATATTTCTTGGGATGGAAATACAGGTCTATTGGAGATACAGTATGATGATGATGTCATTACCTATGAATTTGTAGAAAAGAATATTTTGCGATCAGGAGACACCATTGCGTTGGAAATTAAAAACACCAATTTGTATCGTAAAGGGTTCTTAGTAGAAGAAGGAATGATTGATGCTATGCAATTAGGAATTGCACAACCAGGAAACATTGTCGAACTTTTTGTGTCCCGAACGCTAGGAGCACAGGAACAATTAAGTAAGTGATGGGATTAAAACTGGATCAATTTAATAAAGAACAAACAACGGGCTCGAGGCAAAAAACTGATCTGGATAGTCTACTTAAAAAGGAAATTAAACTTTTTGGTAGTGGTTTTGGTTCTAAAAAAAAGGAACAGTTTTATACAGAACTTAGTGTTTTATTGACATCAGGGATACGTCTTAAAGATGCTTTGTATCTATTGGCCGAATCACAAAAGAAAAAAGAAAGCGCTCAACTATTTCAGAACTTAGGAGACGGCATCATTGCAGGCGCCGATTTTTCTGATTTGCTGGATGCACATAAAAACTTCTCTACCTATGAAACGCATTCGGTAAAGATAGGAGAGCAAAGTGGTGCTTTGGAGCGAGTTACAAAATCACTGGCAGATTTTTATAGTCGTAAAAATGAACAACGCCGTAATCTGATAAGTGCCCTAACCTATCCTGCTATTGTACTCACCACAGCACTGCTCGCGGTATTATTTATGTTGCAGTTTGTAGTGCCTATGTTTAAAGATGTGTTTCGTCAGAATAATGTAGAATTACCAGCAATTACTAAGGGCGTGATTGCCGCCTCAGAAACCGTAGGAACTTATGGATGGATAATTCTGGCACTCCTTGTTATAGGATTAGCAAGCCGTCGATTTTTTAAACATAAATTCTGGTATCGCAATGTTAAAGATAGACTGATGCTTAAATTCCCGGGAATAGGGAAGTTTATCCGCACTTCAAATATTGCTCGTTTTACACAAGCCGTAGCATTACTGGTAAGTACCAAAGTTTCCATACCGCAAAGTATTCATCTAGCTAAGGAAATGATAGATTTTGTGCCTTTAGAACAGGCACTAGAAAATGTTGAAGCTGCAATTCTCAAGGGTAATTCTTTAAGTGAAAGTTTAAAAGCACAAAAATTCTTTGATCCTAAAATGATTGCTCTGGTACGTGTTGCCGAAGAAACTAACGAAACAGAATTTGTTTTTAATCGATTAAATGAACAATACAATCAAGAAGTGTTACAACAATCCAAATTATTTTCTACCATTCTTGAGCCTGTCATTATTTTAATCGTAGGAATTCTGGTAGGGGTGATACTCATCGCGATGTATCTCCCGATGTTTGAGTTGGGTAATGTGCTGAAGTAGTGATTTTTAATTCTTTGGAAGATATGTTGCAATTGACAGCATCTTTAGAAAACAGAATTTCACAAGTATTTTGCCACCCTTATTTGTCACAGAAAAATGACATAGTTATGCAATTATTTTGTAAATTTGAACGTTCATAAAAATAAGTGATCATAACATGATGATCACAAAAAAGAAAAATTTCTGATACTCCCTACATTTTCAGAAATTACTTGATGAAACCGAAATAAGGCATCCCTATATCCTTATGTCGAAGGTTTGATCAGGATTATATTAGATTTTTTAATGTTTTCAGTTGGCTGAGAGTGTATACGTATGTCTAGCACATAACATTTCATGCTGTAGTTGAATATCTAGGAAAGCACGTAAATAATTTTTTAACTCAATAAAAACCACAATGATGAAACACAATTTTTTTAAGTACCTGATAATTATAGTTTTTTTTATGTCTGGGAGTATAATTGCCCAAGATGATACTATTGGTGGTGGTGGAAACATTGGTAATGGCGATATTGGTAATAGCGACGGTAATGGTGGAATAGGGATTGGAGACAATACAAATACGGCTTACGGGCTTCCTACAGTAATCCCGCCCTCGCCTACAGTAGCTGCCTTGATGCAATTTGAAGAAGTGCCTGTAGATTTATACTCGGGTATCCCTAGTATCACTATACCTATTTTCAGTAGTCCTTTAGATCAAAACATGGGTTTTAACCTAGCACTGTCCTACCATCCAGAAGGAGTTAAGATAGATAATCGATCTGGTTGGACAGGTACAGGATGGTCATTGACAGGCTTAGGTGCTATATCCCGTACCGTTATAGGCTATCCTGACGAACATCAAAAAGGAGTACTTACTTCTAATATAAATGGTCATCTTTCTTATGAAGAATATGATCAAAATATAATTAATCCTGAAACAGGAACTGTAAATTATGATGTCATTGTGGATAACAATCGTTTTTCATACGAAGCAAGTAAAGGACGTCTGGATGCTGAACCCGATATTTTTCAGTTCAATGCTTTTGGGATTTCTGGTCGGTTTCTTGTAATGAATACCCCTACAGGCAGAAAGGCTGTTTTATTAGGAGATGATCAAAAGTTAAAAATTGATTTTGATGATGCAGAAGCTGGAATTCCCCATGTAAATGGATCTGGAGGAGGTTTTCGTTTTCGATCTTTTACCATTACTGATCAAAACGGATATCAGTATATTTTCAATTCAAACGCCAGGGAAAGCACTTATAATTTAAGCCATAGTTTCCCTACAAATGATGATCTAACAATACCAGAACAATATACAAATGACTCTGCCTGGAATTTGACTTCAGTAAAAAATTATGCTGGACAAACATTAATTACCATCGACTATGCCTCTTCTATAGAACATTATAATACACCTACAATATATAATGTTGCTATAGCTGGAACTAATCCTGCACCAAGTGCTATTGAAAATCCTCAAGATTTAATAGGTCCAATTACCAGTTCAAGTTATTCAGAAATTATAGTCCAAACCCGGAAAGTAACTAAAGTTACGATTCGTAATGAAGATTTAATCACTATAGACTTTGAATCTTCAGGCAATCATCCAGAATATGATTACTCAACCATGACAGTAGGTGAGGAAGAACCATTTGTATTAACAGAAGGCCACGGCATTCTGGAGCGTATTATTATTAACGAAGGAGGACATGAAAATAAGAGTTTCACTCTTAATTACAATTCACCTAGTAACGGCAATCGATTAATTCTTCAGGGTGTAACAGAGCTTGCAGGAGATGAATCGTTACCCTATACTTTTGAGTATAATGGCTCAGCTCCAGTCTTTGGTACTTTAGGAAAGGATTATTGGGGATATTCAAATGGAATCTCAGCAGGTAATGAGAACCCAGCTTTTTTCTCGACAACACTAGCAAACCGTGTAGCTAACCCTAGTGCTATGACTGCAGGGGTATTACAAAGTATTACCTACCCTACCGGAGGTGTCAAAGAATTTGAATTTGAATCAAATTCCTTTGGGAATATTAATAATTTAAGCCATTCACCTCAGCCTAGAACTCGAACTTTCAGTAATATAAATATAGATGTCTTAGGGCATACTGATTTAGGAGTAATTTACATTAATGACCTAGATATGATTGATGAAGAGCTTAATATTCAAAATCTAGAATTAGAAATTGAGATTGATGGTATTAATTATGAAGGATCTGAGGATGATTTTGGATTATTCCTAGAACGTGTAGAAGGCACTCCGGGAGATACTTATAACTGTCCTTGTATTAGGACGATTGGTCCAAATCCAGAATCAGATTTTACTTCTGGAGGTCCTTTTGGACAAATCTTACTAGATGAAAATGGAGATCCTATCCTTGATGAGGATGGGAATTTTATACTAGATATTGATGAAACAAGTCAAAACCAACCTGTTGATTATGGTATTGATAATGGGTTTTATGATCCGGCAGATTTCCCTACTCTTGTAAACAACGATGACGGTTTAGCAGATTTTTTTCTGTTAAAGTTTGATGGTTCTTCCTCTTCAGGAAACGGAAATGGTGGTTTGGGAAATGAAGGTTCTGATGATGATGGTGTAAATGATAACGAAGAGGCCGTTGGACAAGGCGAACCCTTAGACATCATTAAATCTGTTTCTAAGAGAAAATCATATAATCTAAGCTGTTCTGGAGAAGGTTGTTTTGATCCTGATCATAGTGGTTATTTTAGAGTGAGTGTTGGTAATGTTAATGGAGTTTTCCCAAGCGATATAGTTTCAGTTACAATTAAAATAACCGATTATTATCCGCCTAACCCTAATAATCCAGATGCTGATTTTGTGCCTGTATATGGAGGTGGAATGCGTATTAAAGAAGTGCGTTTTACCGATCAAGATAGTATTAAACGCAAGACACAATACGATTATTCGTTATTTGATAATCCTGAAAGAACTAGTGGGGTATCTTCTTCTTCTTATCGTATTAGAACCCAATCCACTTTTAAAAACGCTGCCTTCTTTGCAGCGAATGGACCTAATCTAGAATCAATTCTAGCTATTCCATATTTTAAAGCCAGTAGTAGCGCAGTAGTGATGCCAGCTAAAGGGGGGTATGTGGGTTATAGTAACGTACGGGTATTACAGATTGATGATCAAGGACTTAGTAATGGAGAGTCTCATTACACCTATACTACTTCTGGATTTTCTGGAAATGCATCACCAGCAATTGCCCCATATGCACCTAGTATTACAAACGATTATTCTTATGGCAATTTATTAAAACAAGAAATTTTTGATGATCAGGGACGTATAGTAAGTAGTTCTGTAAATAATTATGCGATTGAGGGCAGAATAGTTGGGAAAGGACAAGCTATACGATTTAGAGACGATAGCTGTCCATATGTACATACAGCAGATACCTATGAAGTTTTTAGACAAAGTATTTGTTTAAGTGATAACCCACAAGTGACAGGAAGCCCCTGTTTTGGAGTTCTAGGAGGAGCTTGTGATAATTCAGAATTTGAAGTACAAATGCAATCTCAATTTTTTATAAATCGTTATAATATTATTTCTGGTCGTTCATTATTAGAAAGCAGCACAAGCACTACTTATTTCTATGATGACGCAGGAAACCAAAGCAGCTCTGTACAAACCAGCACCTATGGTTATAATGATTTTAATAACCAGATCAGTGAGCAGTCGGTAAGCGTTAGTGAAGAACCTCCTTTGATTACTAAATACTATTATCCGGCAGATGAAGAAGTCAATGCCTCTGATGAAGAAAATATATTGGATGGCTTAGTAGGAGATCATCGTTTAAGTGAGTTAATAAAAACAGAATCATATCAAGGAGATAATTTATTGTTTACTGAACAACGTGATTTTGCACATTTAGGAGGGGCTCCTCGTGTGAAGTTTATAAAAACACAAAAACAAGGAGGTCCTTTAGAAGATCGCTTAGAGTATATAAACTATGACAATTATGGCAATCCTCTAGAAGCCAGAAAAACAGATGGGACCAGAGTAATTTATATTTGGGGATACTATAATATGTATGCTCTTGCAGAAATTACAAATGCCAGTTATCAAAACCTTCCAAGTTCAGTTATTAATTTAATAAATGAAATCCGTTCGACATCCGATACAGAGAATACAGTGATTGAAGAACAAGAACTTAGAGAGTTATTAAACAATTTACGTAATCACCCTGTTTTTGCAAACTCATTAATGACAACTACTACTTATGATCCAATTATCGGTCTTACCAGTAAAACAGATTCCAGAGGATATACTATGTATTATCAATACGATGACCTTAATCGATTAAAACGCGTTATGGATCAAAACGGAAAAGTCTATAGCTCTAATGAATACAATTACAGAAACAATTAATCTGATACGACCATGAAAAAGTTAACATATATACTCATATTCTTCGCTTTTCCGATGCTTGGTATCGGACAGACCTCTACAGAAAATTACGTAAAGACAACAACTTATCTGGTTGCCATTGACTCATTGCAAGAAGACAATGTGAATACCTATAATAAAATCGAGCAGATTTCTTATGCAGATGGTTTAGGCAGACCTCTACAAAGCGTAGCCGCCAGAGCCGGAGGTAATGGTGAGCATATCATCACCCATCGGGAGTATGATGCTTTAGGAAGAAGTCCTAAACAATACCTTCCCTATGCTACAACGCAGCAAACAGGGAATGACCCATTATTATATCGAGACCCTATAGCTCTAAAGACCGATATAGAAGCTTTTTATAATACCCCTAAGTATGAGAATACTCAGAATCCTTATAGTGAGATGCGTTATGAGGCTTCTCCTTTAAACCGAGTATTGGAACAAGGCGCACCAGGGAATTCCTGGTCAATAGCTGCGGGTCATACCATTAAACTGGAATATCAAGTTAATCAAGCCAATGAGGTGCGTCATTTTGAGGTAAACTTTACTAGTGGAAATACACAATCTCCAACATTAAGTTATTCAGGATATTATGATTCAGCAGAACTTTATAAGAATACCGCTAAGGATGAAAACTGGACTCCTTCTTCTGGAAATGATCACACCACCCAAGAATTTATCAATAAAGAAGGTCAGGTTGTACTCAAGCGTACCTTTAATAACAATCAGACCCACGACACCTATTATATCTATGACGACTTTGGAAACCTGACCTATGTACTTTCTCCTGAAGCTAGTGAACAAATCATAAGTGGGAATACCCTTGTGACCAACCATCAGGAGATTATGGATAAGTTAGGCTATCACTACAAATACGATCATCGTAACCGACTCATTGAAAAGAAAGTTCCTGCCAAAGGCTGGGAGTATATCGTGTATAATACTCTTGATCAGCCCATACTTACACAAGATGCCAATCAACGCGAAAAATCTCCTGGAGAATGGCTCTTTATCAAGTATGACGCTTTCGGTAGAGTAGTTTATACAGGCCTTAGAAAACAAGGCGGAACCCGGTCTGGTCTTCAAAGTACAGCTAATAATGATGATGTTCAATATGAACAACGTATCGCATCCACATCCTCCCCCACCACGATTGCTGGAGTGCCAGTATACTATACTAATAATGCTACCCCTGGTTCAATACAGGAGCTTCTTACGGTCAATTATTATGATGAGTATATCGATACTGCTGGAATGAGTGTTCCTTTAACGGTCTATGGGATCAATACAACTAATGATTTACAAAGCCTTCCTACAGTAAGTAAGGTACGGGTGCTTGGCACCGATGATTGGATTACTACAATTACAGGTTACGATGAGAAAGCACGACCGGTGTATGTTCAGAGCAATAATCCTTTTCTGGGCACTAATGATACCGTAAGCAGTCTACTTGATTTTACAGGGAATGTTTTGGAGAGCACCAGTATACATAACAAATCAGGACATAGTACTATTACTACGGTTGATTATTTCACCTACGATCATCAAAATCGTTTACTAAATCATTTACAAAAAATAAATGATGAGCCCTTGCAACTTATTGCTAGCAATGAATATGATGAACTCGGTCAGCTTACTCGAAAGAAAGTCGGTGGTATACTCTGGGAAGAAGGCTATACTGATATCTCAGAACGATTGGAAGTAAATCAGGAAGGAGTAATTACCAAAATTTCTGGAGGTACAAGCTATAATGCAGGCCTATCTACTATTGGAGCTTTAGATGGAGATGGTGGTTTATCATTTACAATGCTTACTGGGGATAAAGTGCAACTCATCGGTTTTAATGATTCCAGTGGGAATAGTCATCATCAGGAAATTGATTATTCTTTTCGATTTGCATATCATGGAGGTACAAGATATAGAGTGCGTATTAAAGAATCAGGAGGAGAGAATATTTATTTGACTGCTGTTATCCCGTATGAGATTGGTGATAATTTTGCGATAGAACGAGATGGCAATGAGCTTTATTTTCTACATAATGGGACTATTGTTACAAGTTATACAATGACACAAGAGTATAGCACACTTATTGGTGATCTTTCGATGAGAGATGTTGGAGCTAGTATCAACAATTTAAATTTTTACCCAACTACACCTGACAATAGCTTACAAAAAGTAGACTATGATTACAATGTAAGAGGTTGGTTGACAGATATTAATAATATTTCCGCTGTAGCAAGAGGAGAAAATGATTTGTTTAGATTCAACATCAATTATGATGGAGATATAATAGGAGACGCCGGAATTTCAGGCAGAGCAGTACCTTTATATAATGGAAATATCTCCCAGACAACCTGGAGAACGGCAAATACTGATAGGAGTAAACATACATATGGTTATAAATATGATGCTCTTAATCGTATAAAGCAAGCCTATAGCAGAAAAGGAACAAACTTAACGGATTACGATCATTATAATGTTTCAGGAATTAGTTATGATCAAAACGGAAACATAATAAGTCTTATTCGGCAGGGAGATCATAATGGCAATGCATTGACTATGGATGATTTGAGTTATTCCTATGATGGAAATCAATTGTTAAACGTTAGTGATGATGGTCATATTTCTTTAAAAAACGAAGGCTTTTATGATGGCAATACTTTAGGAAATACTTTAGAAAATGATTATAGCTATGATACTAATGGAAATATGACTGAAGATAATAACAAGGGTATTACCTCTATTGTATATAATCATTTAAACCTTCCTACTTCTATAACTATTAATGGAATAGATGCCACAGGCACCGCTCAAAACGGACAGATTACGTATATTTATGATGCCTCAGGTATAAAACTACAAAAGATCGTGTCTGACAATAATAGCACATCCCCTATCCCTGTAACGACTAGTTATGCTGGAGGTTATATTTATGAGTCTAGCGTCTTTCCTGAACGTCTTAAATTAGTTCCACATCCTGAAGGTTATATAGAACCTTTGGATGATATTCAGGCGATAGGTATTTTTAATACGACTACTCAAATAGGCAGTACAGCAAAATTTAGATATGCCTTTAATTATACCGACCACCTCGGAAATGTAAGACTCACCTATTCAGATAGTGACGGAGACGGCTTTGTACAACAGGATGAAATTATATCGGAGAAGCATTATTATCCTTTTGGGTTACAGCAAAAAGGGTATAATAACACGGTTTCTGCGAATGTGAATAGCGTAGCGAACAGATTTGGTTACGGAAACAAAGAATTAGGAGATGAGCTAG
>CAZPTJ010000014.1:0-27158 GCA_964589085.1 uncultured Flavobacteriaceae bacterium
TGACCCTGTCGGTAATTTCGATACAATGCCTACGGCATTACTCAATCACCTTAGTCTGGACACTGAATGATTTCAATGCAATTGGAATCGTATCGAAGTGGTCTTCCCAATGATTTCATAGGTAATCTCGATACGATGTCTCTGACATCACTCGATCACCGAAATCTGGACACCGAGTGTCCCGAACTCGTTTCGGGATGTATCAAAGTGAACATCCTTTGATACAAAAAACAAAAAAACCACGCATAAAGCGTGGTTCTATATCAATCTTTATCGTAATCGCCTTACTCTGCTTTTATCCCAAGCTTAGCCATTACTTTATTCGTAAGGTCATATGCAGGATCTGCATACGCTACAGAATTTGCATTACCTATAGAAAGTACCTGTGTATACCCTTCGGCAACAGCAATTTCATTTAAAGCCTCAGCAATCTTTACATAAAGCGGATTTAATAATTCATTTTGCTTTAAGCTTATCAACTGATTAGCATTCGTTTGAAATTGTTGAATCTCTTGTTCTAACTTAATAATAGCATCCTGCTTTAATTTTTTAGTAGCATCCGGAAATCCAGCTTCACCTTCCTGATATTCTTTTACCTTAGCCTCATAATCTGCTACCTTAGTCTGTAAATCTTTTCCAAGATCTTCATTATACGTTTTAATCGCATCCTGAACACCGGTAAGTTCTGGCATTTTTGATACTATAAATTCGGGATCAATAGTTCCTACCTTAGTTTGTGCAACAGTCGCCAGTGTACTTAATAATACCATAGCGATAATCATAATTTTTTTCATCTATTCTGGTTTTTTGATTTCTTTATTTGCGCCTGCAAATATAATAGGATTGAAAACAATATCCGTACCAAAGCTACAACTTATACCAGTTGTTGATTAAAATTGCCAGAAAATAAAATGATTTTTTTTTCTTTATAAGAAAAAGAAAACTAAGGCATAGCCTAGGTTACGACTTCTTTTTCTTTTGAAATAGAAAGGGGAAAAGGGCGTTTTATAACGGTCATTTTAATTGACAAATGGGATTATTGATATAGTTGCCCTCGATGCGGTTTTAAAGCATCTCTTACGGGCTTCATTTCATCCTTATTGACCACTAGAAAAGCAAGATGATGGAATTCCTGTACGATTTCTGTTCCGGTGATAGGATCTGATAAACCCTCTGCAGCAGCATATTCCTTTAAATGTTTCTCATGATGCAAAGCTGTTTGCTCAGCAACTGGCCCTCGGAAGTCCCAGATCAATTTAAGTCGTTGCATTTAAGCGTCTTTTACAGAAGTTCCATTTTCGGCGAAAGCCTTAAAGTCCTCCATATATTTTTTAGATTGTTTTTTAAAAGCACCCGGCATTAAAAAGGCCATGACCTTCATTCCAAAACTATCAAAACGAAACTCAGTCTTAGAAGTCCATTGTGTACGACCATCAGGTAAAGCCTCAAAATGGTTTTCCTGAAGGTTATAAACACCCTTAGCTTCATAAGTCGCATGAAATGCTTCTGGGAATTCATTCTTGACGATAGTTTCGGTTAATGACATTTTTCGTTTACCAAGATCATAATCCAATTGCATTTGCGCACCTTTAGCACCCGGCGTATCCGATAATTGTTTATAGCCTACCAAACCCCGCTGCCAGTGTTGCATATGCTCTGGATTGTCCATTTTATTGATCGTCTCTTCCAGAGGTAAATCAATAATTGTGGAAAGTTGATATTTCATAAACCAGTTCTTTAAAAAAAACAAAGGTAGTAAACTTACAAAGGCTGTTTATTTATCTATGGTTTTACAATAAACCAGTATTAGGTTTACGTTATATATTATCAGGTTTCGGATAACTTGTATAGCTTAGCGTAATTCTTATTTTTGCACATTGTTATTTCCTACTTATGAGACCTTATTGTATTTATATTTTTTTAATCAGTTTATTTTTTAACCTAACTGTTTTTGCACAAGATGATAATGCTGTGCTTTTAACAATTAATGATGAGCGGGTTAGCATAAAAGATTTTAAAAGAGTCTATCTCAAAAATCTCGAAATCGTTCAAGAGGACACTCAGAAAGATGTAGGTTCTTACTTAGATCTTTTTATTGAATACAAGCTTAAAGTTCAAGAAGCTTATCGTTTAGGACTAGACCAAAAGAAAACCTATCAAAAAGAATTTGCAGGATATAGAAAACAATTGTCCAAAGGATACCTCACCGATGTCAATGTTTCTGAAAATCTTATCAAAGAAGCTTATGAGCGCACGCTGGAAGAAATAAATGCACGGCATATATTGGTACAAGTGGCTCCAGGCGCAAGTGCTGAAGATACCCTTAGAGCACATACAAAAATTCTTGAAGCTAGGGAACGTGTGCTTAAAGGAGACGATTTTGGTAGGGTAGCCCGTCAGTATAGTGAAGATCCATCGGCCCAATCAAATGGCGGAGAACTAGGATGGTTTAAAGCCTTTGGTATGGTATATCCCTTTGAAAATGCTGCCTATGCCACCGCAGTAGGAGAAGTGTCTCAGCCGTTCAGAACTAATTTTGGATACCATATTGTACAACCTACGGCTACAAGAACTGCAAAAGGACGAGTGAAAGTTGCACATATTATGATTGCCTTACAGCAAAAAGACAGTACGATTGATCCTGAGAAGCGCATTCGCGAAATAAATACCTTACTCAATCAAGGAGAATCGTTTGAAAAACTGGCCAAACAATATAGTGACGATAAACGATCCGGTATTAATGGAGGCGTTTTATTACCCTTTTCACAAGGACAACTGAGTAGTCTTGTTTTTGAAGAACAAGCCTTTGCACTTCAAGAAGGAGAAACATCTGCACCTTTCAAAAGTGATTTTGGCTGGCATATTGCCCGCTTACTAAAGAAAATACCGGTAGGTTCTTATGAGACAGAGCGTACTAAACTGGAAGATCGCCTAAAGAAAGACAGTCGAGCAAAAGTGATTTCAGATTCGTTGATGATCCGTTTGCGCAGAGTATATGCTATTCCGGATAACGAAGCGGTACGATCGTATTATATACAGGCAATAGGAGATGAGGCTATTAAAGCAAAAAAATGGCAATTGGATGATACTGCTCCGGAAATGAATAAAACAGCATTACATATACGAGATACCAGTATTGCGTTTTTGGCCGTTGGGAAGTATCTTGAAGCAAATCAATTACGCTATAGTAGTTTTCCAGATAAGGAAGCTTTCGTACGTAAGACCATTGAAAAATATGAAGACGATCAGATTAAAGCCTATCATCAATTACATTTAGAGGAAGTAGACCCTGATTTTGCTGTTGTTCTTAATGAGTATAGAGAAGGCTTATTGTTATTTGATTTGATGGAAACGACCATATGGAACAAAGCCAAAGAAGATTCTACTGCACTTCAAGAGTATTTTACGGCAAATGCTGCAAAATATCAATGGCCTAAACGTATTAGTCTTATAGCAGGGACTTCGACTAATAAGAAAGATGCAGAACGTGCTTTATCTATGCTAAAGAATGGTAAAAGTCTGGAAGATATTGAAACTACTTTGAATACCACAAATAATATTAAAGTGTTCTTTTCTAAAAAGACGATCCCTTATGATGATGAGACCTTGCCTAAAACCTTAAATAAAACAGTAGGTATTAGCCCCGTTTTTGGAAACGAAGACTATACGTTTTATCAAATCAATGAGATTCTGGATGCAAAACCAAAAACCCTTGAAGAAGCAAGAGGACAGGTCATAAGCGATTATCAAGGCGTCATTGAAAGAGCGTGGATTCAAAAACTAAAGGAACAATCAAAAATCGATATCAATAAGAAGCTTCTTAAACGATTGGAAAAACAATTACAATGAAGGGTAGAGGTCTCTTTATTTTAGGAATCTGTTTCCAGCTGCTTTCCTGCAATCTCTTTAGAGATGAGGTTCCTAATGCTGTTGTTGCACGCGTTAACGACGGCTATCTCTATAAGGAAGATCTTAATGATATTCTGGATGAAAACCTTACTGAAATCGATAGTGTTTCTGTTACGCAGAACTATATTAATGACTGGGCCACAAATCGTTTGTTGATGGAAGGTGCCTTGCGCAATCTGTCTTTAGAAGAGCAATCCAAGTTTGAAATACTTATACAACGCTATAAAGAAGATTTATATACTAACGCCTATAAAGACGCATTGATTCGTAAGAACTTGGATAGTACTGTGACTGATGGAGAAGCTATCAATTTTTATCAGGAAAACAGAGAAAACTTTACCCTTAAAGAAGACCTTATTCAATTGCGATACATTCATATAGATGAAGATTTTAAAGATAAGGAACGATTACAAGAATATTTTATTAAGTTTTCGCTAGAAGATCAATACGCATTAGACTCCTTAGCGCTCAGTTTTAGAAACTATTTTTTAAACGATTCTACTTGGATAAAGACAGCAGATGTTCGTAGACAGATACCCCCTATAAACATTGGAAATTCAGCCAATTTGTTAAAAAAAACTAATTTTTTACAGTTGCGCGATTCATTAGGATTATATTTGATTGCTGTCAAGAATACGCTTTCGCGAAATGATAAAGCGCCTTTAGCTTATATCCGACCTACAATCGATCAAATTATTTTGAATAAAAGAAAATTAGAGTTGGTAAAACAACTTGAAAAAGATTTAAAAGAAGATGCAATTAAAGATAAGAAATTTGAAGTTTATAAGTAGTCTGCTTATTGTTTGTGTATGGGCAACCCTGAGTACACAGGCGCAGGAAATTATTGAGGATACTGCCGAAGCAAAAACGGTAGTTACAGATACCGTAAAGAAAAAAATGAAACCTTTCCGACTTGATGGGGTTGCTGCGGTTATAGGAGATTATGTCATTCTAGAGAGTGAAGTTGATATTACGCTCGAACAATTCAGAGCACAGTCAGAAAATGTCACACGCTGTCAAACGATAGGACAATTAATGGAAACAAAACTCGCAACGCATCATGCAGTACAAGATAGTTTGAGTGTTCCGGATGCGCGTATCTATGATGAGGTAAATCAGACCATCCAGCGTATTGCGGCCGAACTTGGAGGTACTGAAGATGACGTAAGAGAATATTATAAAAAAGAAAGTATAGCTGAGGTAAGAGATGAAATTTTTAAAGTACGTAAAGAGTTGATCCTTTCTAATTTGATGAATGAAAAAATCATTGAAAATATCGATGTTACTCCAGATGAAGTACGTACGTTCTTTAAAAAAATTCCAGAAGACGAATTGCCGACGATAGGAGTCGAATTGGAAATTGCACAAATTGTAATAACCCCTAAAGCTTCTGAAGAATCACGTCAAAAGGCCATTGATGAACTTAATAGTTATCGTAATGATATTATTGAAAACGGAAGTAGTTTTGCGACCAAAGCCGTTTTATATACGGATGATACAGGAAGTAGAGCCGAAGGTGGTTTTATGCGTATCAATAGAAAATCTCCCTTAGTAAAAGAATTTAGAGATGTCGTTTTTGGATTGCAGATAGGACAGATCAGTGAACCCTTTGAAACCGAATATGGATATCATATTGCAACACTGGATAAAGTAAGAGGAGATGATCTTGAAATCAGACATATTCTGGTTATTCCGGAAATAGGCAAAAAAGAAGAGGAGGAAGCTAAGGATAAAATTGAACTGATACGCAAGCGTATTGTTGATGGAGAACTCGATTTCGCAGAAGCGGCCAAAGAATTTTCTGATCAAAAAGAAACGAAGTTTGACGGTGGAATCCTGATAAACCCTAATACTTTAGATAAGCGTTTTGAATTAAATAAATTGGACCCCACCTTATATGCTAAGGTCAACAATCTTAAGGATAACGAGACATCATTAGTTTTTAATGATCCAGATCGTACTGGAAAAACGCACTTCAAAATTTTAACCGTAAACAATCGATACGAAGAACATAAAGCAGATTTTGTTAAGGACTATGTGAAAATTAAGGAATTGGCACTTAGAGAAAAACAAATCAATGCGGTTAAGGAATGGCGAGATGAAAAGATCATTGATACGTACATCAAGATCAATGGAGAAAATAAAGATTGTGAGTTTATAAGTAATTGGATAAAAAAATAATCTATGTCGGATGTTGCAGCTATTGAACAGCTGGTAAAGAAATACGGAGCACTTAAAAAAGAAATTGCAAAAGTAATAATAGGACAGGAAGTTGTTGTTAATGAGATCATCCTTTCCATTCTTTCCGGAGGTCATGCCCTTTTAATAGGAGTCCCTGGTCTTGCTAAAACGTTAATGGTAAATACCATAGCGCAAGCTTTAGGGCTTGACTTTAAACGGATACAATTTACTCCAGATTTAATGCCCAGTGATATCTTAGGATCAGAAATACTGGATGAGTCTCGTCAATTTAAATTTATAAAGGGGCCTGTATTTGCCAATATTATTCTGGCAGATGAGATTAATAGAACACCGCCTAAAACTCAGGCCGCTTTGTTAGAAGCGATGCAGGAACGCGTAGTTACTGTTGCAGGCCAACGTTATCCGTTATCGTTACCCTATTTTGTTTTGGCAACACAAAATCCAATAGAGCAGGAGGGAACCTATCCTTTACCAGAAGCACAGTTGGATCGTTTTATGTTTGCAATTAATCTGACATATCCTTCTTTTGAAGAAGAAGTAAATGTGGTTAAAGCAACTACGACTGATACGACTACGACCATTAACCCACTTTTTACGTCACAGGAGATTATTGACTTTCAGGCGTTAATACGAAGAATTCCTATAGCCGACAATGTGGTGGAATATGCGGTATCTATGGTAGGAAAAACACGTCCTAATGAGGCTACAGCACCACAGATGATTAAAGACTATATAGATTGGGGAGCAGGACCAAGAGCTTCACAGAATTTAGTACTTGCGGCAAAGACTCATGCAGCCGTACAAGGGAAGTTTTCTCCAGATATTGAAGATATTCAAGCGGTAGCCGAAGGGATACTTAGGCATCGTTTAATTAAAAACTATAAAGCAGAAGCCGAAGGATTAAGCATCGAAGATATTATAAGAAGCCTTTTCTAGTTAAAAACATATTTCGAGATTAAAGTTATTATAATCAGCATATTATAGTATATTATAGCATTAAATTTTCCTATAAACACCTCGCTATATCTTGAATTTGATTAATCAGTGTTTGGTATTTTGTCGATTATTTTTACACTTTATCGATGTTTTTTTGAGTATTACTTTATATATTTGCAAAGTAATACCCCGAATTCAAAGTAAAGAAAAATCAATTGAAACTGCTTACTTGGGCTTTACTATGTCTTTATAGTTAGTTGTAGTAAAGATGAAAACCCAATAGAACATCGGCAGG
Organism: uncultured Flavobacteriaceae bacterium; assembly: GCA_964589085.1. Taxonomy (GTDB): domain Bacteria; phylum Bacteroidota; class Bacteroidia; order Flavobacteriales; family Flavobacteriaceae; genus Dokdonia. Next base: position 7,343 of record CAZPTJ010000014.1, read on the forward strand.
AGAAAATGGATTTGAGGTAAATAGTACGGCTTGTATTACTGACTTTATTTATATGACATTTTCGGATGGGTAATTGGTTGTAGTACCCTATGATGATAACTACCAGATTGCTTCTTTTGAATAAGTAGCAGAACCGTTTTATTTTGTGGAAACCATTTTACTGTGGCCCTGGAATTCTTATGTCTTTCAGGGTCATACATTTTTTGTAAGTTATTTCTGATTTTATCGACCTATTCCAAAAACTAAATTGTCGGAAATGACCGGAAGCTGGGTTTTTGAAGATGTTAATGTATTGAGACTCTTATGTCCTCATAAATTTAGACGCTATAAGGCACTACATAAATCAAAGCGTTTTAATAACAAAGATTACATTTATTTTAAAGAAGATGAAGCCAAGGATATCTACCTTATTGAAAAAGGGAAGGTAAAAATAGGCTATTATAATGTAGAGGGAGAAGAAGTCATAAAAGCCATTCTTAGTAAAGGAGAATTGTTTGGAGAAACCGCTATGCTGGGTGAAACTGTTCGACATGAATTTGCACAATCTCAGGAAAGAGGTACTGTAATTTGTCCTGTTCCGGTTTGCAAAATGCAAGATTTAATGAGGGAGAATAGGAGTTTTAGCCTCAAAGTATATAAGTTTCTGGGCTTTCGTTTTAAAAAATTAGAACGCCGCCTTGATCTTTTACTTCGCAAAGATACCAAGGAACGCTTAGAAGAATTTCTGGATGAAATGGCTCATGATTATGGATACTGTTGTCCCGAAACAGGAGATACCGTCATCAGGCATCCTTATACACAAAAAGATATCGCAGGATTAATCGGGACATCCAGACCTACATTGAACATGATAATGAATGAATTGAAAACAAAAGGTTTGGTTGATTTTACACGCAATGAGATTCGTCTTAAAGTCGAGTGACTTTCCTATCTTACTATTTAATTTGATATCTAAAAATTGAAACTAAGAAAAAACATATCCTGGGGAAACCTTATATTCATTATTGTCATAATTGCATTGATTATTCCTCAAACCAGAACTCCCATTCAGGTTGCCTTAAACAAATTTAAAGTAAACCTATTTTCACCTACCACAGTTGACGAAGAGAAACGTGTTGAATTAACACCCTTTGACTACAAAATTGTTAACCTGGATGGAATTCGAAGAACTGCCCCTATAGGCAAAGGAAAAGTCACTTTTTTGAGTTATTGGGCAACCTGGTGTCCACCTTGCATAGCAGAATTACCTTCTATTGAAAAACTGTATGCTGTTTATGGTAATAAAGTAGATTTTGTACTTATTTCTCAAGAAGATCCTGAAGTTATCAGGAAGTTTCTTGATAAAAAGAAAATTAATTTACCAGCTGTTAATCCAGCTATGCAAACTCCGGAAACGCTACAAGAGCGCAGTATTCCTACCAATTATATTATTGATCAGTTTGGGCGTATTGTAGTAAAGGAACAAGGAGCTGTAAACTGGGATAGCGATAATGTGAGAGCAACTTTGGATCAATTACTAGGTGTTTAATTTGATGAATACATCAATATATTTTTCAATTTTTGTTTTTTAAGTTTCCGTACTTTTGGAACTATGCGAAAAAGATCAACAGCATTTTATATAGCGCTCGCTTTAATACCTCAAATGCTTTTGGTTAGGATATTAAGTCGTTTTCCTTCCGCTATAGAAAGATATTATAGTAATGGTCTATACCCGATTATTTCAAAAACATTTCGTTATGCTTTAGGCTGGATACCCTTTTCATTTGGAGATTTGATGTATACTGTATTGATCGTTATCGTTATACGCGAGCTCGTTCTATTATTTAAACGACGTTTCAGACGATTTAAAAAGACACTCGTCCAACTGTTTGCAACTATATCGGTAGTTTATTTTGCTTTTCATTTGCTGTGGGGAATGAATTATTATCGTCAACCTATAAATGCATCTTTAGGAATTGAAAGAGAGTATTCTCAAGAAGATTTGATTCGCCTTACAGAACGACTCATTGAAAAGAGTAATGCGCTTCACTTATCTTTAGAGGAGATTGATACTATGAGAGTGACCTTTAGCGCAACCAAGACCCAAATTTTTGAAAATACACTTCTGGGATATGAAATATTGCAGCAACAATTCCCACAATTAAATTATCCGCCTAAAAGCATAAAAACTTCTTTATTAAGTTATCCTCTGTCCGTAATGGGATATAGCGGTTATTTAAATCCAATTTCTTTGGAAGCACAAATTAATGGATTAATTCCTAAATATCACTGGCCAGTTGTGAGTTGTCATGAGCAGGCACATCAATTGGGGTATGCTAAGGAAAATGAAGCAAACTTTATGGCAGTTTTAGCCACTATTAATAATCCGGACCCTTATTTTCAGTACTCTGGGAGTATTTTTGCATTGCGATATTGCCTGAGTGATGTATATCGTCGAGATAGGGAATTAGGATTATGCCTACGCGAAAAAATAAGAGCTGGTATTTTTGCCAACTATGCGGAGTCGCGTGAGTTTTGGGATAGTTTTGAAAACCCTTTAGAACCCATTTTTGATGCAATATATGGTAGCTACCTTAAAGTAAATAATCAACCTGATGGCATGAAAACGTATAGTTATATGGTTGCTTTATTAGTGAACTACGACAAAAGTTTTCCTGGAAAAATCTGATAATTATATAAATAGTCTATTTTGACTACTCCTGGGTGTTGTTAAATATATCTTAACACCATAATATTTATATAGACGTCACCTATCTTTAAAGACTAAATAATTACTAAAACCATGCAGTTAAAAAAGCTCTTTTTCTGGGGAATAGTGATGTGTTCTTTCCTTTCTTCTGGACAGGACTATTTTCCAACAAACGGTGGTGTAAAATCTAAAAACACAAATTATACAGTTTTTACAAACGCTATTATTCACACAACTCCCACAGAAACTATTAAGAAAGGTACTTTGGTTATTCGGGAAGGTAAAATTGTTGCCGTTGGAAAATCGGTAACGATACCGTCTAACGCCACTATAGTAGATCTTAATGGAAAACACATATATGCTTCATTTATTGATGTATATACTAATTTTGGAATTAAAAAACCGGAACGCAAAGGAGGAGGAGGTCGTAGTCCTCAATATGATAATACGCGAGATGGCTATTATTGGAATGATCATATCCGACCGGAAACCGAAGGAGCAGCAGCCTTTAAATATGATTCAAAAAAAGCGTCAGAATTCCTGAAAGCAGGATTTGGCGTACTAGGGTCCCATCAACATGATGGTATTGCCCGTGGGACAGGAATGCTGGTAGCACTCAATCCGGAAGGTAATAAGGCAGATCGTATTTTGGATCAACGTTTGACCCAACATTTTTCTTTTGATAAAAGTAATACCTCTAATCAATCATATCCCTCTTCAAAAATGGGAGCAACGGCCTTATTACGTCAATTGCATTATGATTTGGACTGGTATGCAAAAGGAAATATAAAAAGCAAAGATTTATCATTAGAAGCACTTCTTGAAAATAAAAGTTTACCACAAATTTTTGAGGGAGATGATCTATATGATGCCATGCGCATCGATAAAATTGGGGATCAATTTGACTCAGATTATATTATTGTAGCAGGTGGAGACGAGTATAAACGTATCAATGAGATTAAAAACCTCAATAGAACATTTATAGTACCTTTAAACTTTCCAGACGCTTATGATGTAGAGAATCCATATCAAGCTGCTTATGTATCTCTTGCAGATATGAAACATTGGAATCAAGCTCCTACAAATCCAAAGCTGTTTGAAGAAAAGGACATCCCTTTTGTTTTAACAACATTTAGATTAAAATCACCTGGAGCTTTTAAGGGCAATTTGATGAAAGCTATACATCATGGATTGTCGGAAGAGAAGGCTTTAGCCGCTTTAACCACACTGCCTGCGCAATTGTTAGGAAAAAGCAATGAGATAGGGAGTTTAAAAAAAGGTTCTTGGGCTAATTTTATGATTACTTCCGATCCGGTTTTTGACAAAAAATCAACCACCTATGAACATTGGGTACAAGGAGAAAAGACAGTCTTTAAAGATATGAATGTCCTCAATATAGATGGAGGATATGATTTAAATATAGATGGTACAAGCTACAAGCTGGAAATCAAAGGGTCTACAAAAAAAGCTTCTGCAATACTTAAAAGGGGCGATGAAGATATTAAGAGTGAAATGACATATGCCGATGGGTGGATTAATTTGACTTTCGCTTCAAGCGAAAATAAATTCACACGTCTTATTGCACAAGCCGATGGAACAACGTTTATAGGTAAAGTGGTACTTCCTAATGGAACAGAAACTCCCTTAAATGTAAGGCGAACGGGTTCTGAAGATGGCGATAACAAAAAAGGCAAGGATAAGGATAATGACGAAACACCTGAAGTACTACCATTAACATATCCTAATATTGCCTTTGGATTCAAAAATCAACCGACACAACAAGATATTCTTATTCAAGGAGCTACGGTATGGACCAATGAAGTAGATGGTGTCCTTGAAAATACTGACGTTCTAATAAAAGACGGAAAGATTAGTCAAATAGGAAACAATCTTTCTGCTAGAGGTGCCCTTGTGATTGACGGTACAGGAAAACATTTAACCGCTGGGATTATTGATGAGCATTCGCATATTGGAGCTTTTGCTATTAATGAATCCGGACATAACTCTACTGCCGAAGTTAGAATGTCTGATGTTATCAACCCTGATGATAGTGATATTTATCGCAATCTTGCAGGTGGTGTTACGTCCATTCAATTATTACACGGATCTGCAAATCCAATAGGAGGACAATCTGCAGTGATGAAATTGAAATGGGGGGCATCTATAGATGAGATGCTGCTTGCAGATAAAAAGTTTATCAAGTTTGCTTTGGGCGAAAATGTTAAGCAATCCAATTGGCAAAGCTTTAGTCGTTTTCCACAAACACGTATGGGTGTAGAGCAGGTTTTTGTAGATTATTTCCAGCGTGCTAAGGAATATGAAACTCTTAAAAATAGCGGTCAACCCTATCGTTTTGACGAAGAGATGGAAACGGTGGTAGATATTCTAAATGAAGAACGTTACATTTCCTGTCACTCCTATGTACAAAGCGAGATCAATATGTTGATGAAAGTTGCGGAGCGATTTAACTTCAGAATAAACACCTTTACTCATATTCTAGAAGGTTATAAAGTGGCTGATAAGATGGCTACGCATGGTGTTGGAGGATCGACCTTTAGTGACTGGTGGGCCTATAAATTTGAAGTAAATGATGCGATACCCTATAATGCCGCTATTATGCATAAAGCGGGAGTCGTTGTTGCTATCAATAGTGATGATGCAGAGATGTCCAGACGTCTGAATCAAGAAGCCGCAAAAATTGTAAAGTATGGAGGCGTTTCTGAAGAAGACGCACTAAAGATGGTAACATTGAACCCTGCTAAACTCTTGCATATGGATGATCATACGGGAAGTATCAAGGTAGGAAAAGATGGGGATGTTGTATTATGGACAGATCATCCATTATCGATTAAAGCAAAAGCCGAAAAAACCATAATAGAAGGAACGATATATTTTGATCTGGATCGTGATCTGCAACTGCGTTCAGCAGTGCGTGAGGAAAAGAGTAAACTTACGGCTATGATGCTTAGTGAAAAGAAAAAGGGTTTAAAAACACAAGCACCTCGTAAAAAAGAGAAGCAGCGTTTACATTGTGATACTAACGAAACAATACATTAGGATGAAAGCATTTTATAAATATACAATGGCAGTTGTTTTGTTAGTAATAACAACTGCTGTTTGGGCGCAACAAACACCTGCCCCAGAACAAACAAAAGCGTATACTATAATTGGAGCTACTGCTCATATAGGAGATGGAACGACTATTGCCAATGCTATTATCATTCTTGAAGATGGTAAAATAAGCACTATTGTTGATGCTTCAAGTGCAAATACTACACCCGTTGGAGAAGTGATTAATGCCACAGGAAAACATGTGTATCCTGGTTTTATTGCTACAAATACGACTTTAGGTTTAGTAGAAGTAGGAGCAGTACGTCCCTCAAGAGATGATCGTGAGATAGGAGATATGATTCCTCATATCCGATCATTAATTGCATATAATGCAGAATCAAAAGTAGTGGAGAGTATGCGCCCTAATGGAGTGCTTATGGCACAGATACGTCCTGTAGGAGGAAGAATATCCGGAACCTCTTCTGTGGTACAGCTTGATGCTTGGAATTGGGAAGATGCGGCTTATAAGGCAGATGATGGTGTTTATCTGAGCTGGCCGAGTAGTGTGCGCAGAGGACGCTGGTGGTTAGGAGAAGCTCCAGGGTATACACCCAACAAAAATTATGTCAAGAATATTGAAGAGGTCAAAGATTTTATAAATGAGGCTAAAGCTTATGGAAAAGGGAATGGCGAAAAAAATTTGGCATATGAGGCTATGCAAGGCGTGATTAATGGATCACAACGTTTATTTATTGTTGCTAGTGCTGAACGTGAAATAAGAGACGCTATTGCCCTAAAAAAGGAATTAGACTTACCTCAAGTTGTATTGGTGGGAGGTTATCAGGCAGATAAGGTTGCTACTGAACTTGTAGCAAATAATATCCCGGTCATTTTACAAAAAGTACAGGATTTACCTGCCTTAGATGATCACGATTATGATTTACCGTATAAGTTACCAAAACTATTAACAGATGCAGGAGTTGTTGTAGCGCTAGGTTATGATGGAGACTATTGGCAAGTGCGTAACCTTCCTTTTTATGCAGGACAAGTTACAGGTCAGGGAATGAGTGATGCAGATGCTTTAAAATTAATCACGGCTAATCCAGCTAAGATTTTAGGTATTGATAATACTGCCGGAACATTAGAAAAAGGTAAAGACGCTACCTTGTTTATAAGTGAAGGAAATGCATTGGATATGAGAGGCAATCAATTATCCCGTGCTTTTATTCGGGGGCGCGATATTAGTCTGGAAAGTCATCAAACGACCTTATGGAAACGCTATGACCAGAAGATAAATGGGAAGTAATCAGGCTGACTAAACCAAATAAAAAAGGCTACCTAGTTAGTAGCCTTTTGTTTTATAGAATCCTTGTCCTTAGTTTATTCAGCAAAAGTACCATTCTCAGGTTTTGCAAAAAGCCCATCATTAGGAGTTCCTCTTGAAACAGCAATATCAATAAATAATTGCTCATTACGCTGTGCTACTGGTTTTCCTTCTTCAACCGTATACCATTGTAATGCTTTTGGTAATTTCAAGCCATTTACATCCTGCCACTGGTCATATTTGATATAGCTATAATTTTCACTTTTTCCACGACCGCCGTAGGTTACAGTATATGCTAACCATGCCATTTCATTAGTTTCGGGATCACGATATAGGATATAGTTGTCGTCTGGAGCATCACCTATATCAGCACCAAAAGAAATTTTGGTTCCTGGATAGCTTTTACCATCAAATTCTAAAGGATCAACAGCGGTATAGGTAATACCTTCATCACCTAGTACAAATGGCATTGCATAAAAATAGAAGTATAGATTGTGATAAAAACGAGCGCGCTGAGGTGCAAAATATGTTGAATCTTGTTCTAGCCATACTTTTTCACCATCAAAACCAAGTTTGTAGTTGTCTGTTTTAATGAGTGTTTTTCTTGAGTGTAAATTAACAGTTTGTGTTTCATTACCGTTTTCTTTTTCTAAAGTATATTGTAAGTTTCCCATTGCGTTCCAATGATCGACTCCACCGTGGGCCTTAAACACAGAGGCAATATCAGATGGGAAGACTCTTGGTGTAGGTTTAGCCACTTCTTCAATGGCTGTAACAACATTTTCTTCTTTTTGTGTTTCTTTTTCTTTACAGCTTATTGCAAGTATAGCAATACAGGCTAGTACAATTATTTTTTTCATTTTAGTTGTTTATTGTTTTACAAATTTTTGAGTGGCTAAGTTATTAATTCTGATAAAATAAATGCCAACCGGATAATCTACGATATCCATGGTTATTTCTCTATCTAAAGGTGCACTAATTTCCCTTAGTAATCTTCCCTGAGAATCGTAAAGCTTTAAGCTATTAATGATGACTACACTTTTAATAGTAATGAAGGAAGAAGATGGATTGGGATAAAACGCAAATGTGTTAGCTTCAAAATCATCTGTCGCTAAAGCCACATCACTATCCAGAAAATCGGGAATACCATTCGTATTCAAATCATCATCCAGTGGTGAGCCACTATTATTATAATCTTCATCAATGGTTAATACCAAATCACCATCGTCATCATTGTCCAGATAATTCTGTACACCATTTTCATCAGTGTCAATAAATGCTGGAGTGGTAAAACCTGCTCCAATGCCTGCGATTTCATCGATAGTTAATACCGTATCTCCATCATCATCAGGATCTTGAAAGTTGGGAGTGCCATCTTCATCAGTATCATCATCTTCCAGATTTCCATTACCGTTAAGATCTTCATCTACGTCAATGATACCGTCACCGTCGGTATCATCTGTACAGTCTAGAAGTATAAGTTCAAAACTTGTAATTGTAAAACATCCGGAATTAGGATTTACGACTCTGACGAATATAGTTTGCCCTCCACTATTAAAAACTGAAGGATTGACAATACTATTAATTCCACTTTCTGCGTCAACTTGAGTTATATGAAACGAGACGATAGCACTTTGATCGCCGCCAGTAATAATATCTATATTAACTGTTAGATCAAAAGATTCAAAACCATCATTATCAATATCGCAAAGTTCAAGATCTATAGGCTGCCCTGCAATAACAGGTGTCTCTGACACAATTAATATAATTGGGACAGTTGCAAAACATCCAGTAGTAAGGTCCGTAACTCGCGCAATAATTGTTTGAATAAAAGGAATACTATTAGAAAAAGGCGAGGAGTCTTCTATAGGAATACCTGCATCAAGATCTGCTTGAGATTCAAAAAATGATACCTCTAATAGGGAGTCACCTAGTGTTATCGTATCAATAAGTGAAGTCAGATCAAATATAGCAAAGCCATCATTATCTTCATCACATAATTCAAGAGATACTTCTGATGAAACCAAAGGAATAGAAAAAAACTCAACAATGATATCATCTTCTACAGTGATATTTTCTTCAGTAAATGTTGCTCTGACAATATATGTTCCTGCGTCGTTGATCACAATAGATTGCATGTCATCTGCAATTGGCGTTAACGATTCGTCAACTTCTACAAAAAACCAATCATAAATAACATTATCAGGTGGAGATGCATTAGCTGTTAGCGTGACGCTTTCTCCTTCGCATATTGCATTACCATTTGCTATAGTGAGGTCGTTTCCAGCATCTACACTAAAATTATTATTATCTATGATTAAACTTTGCACATTTAAAAATACTACTGAATCAAAACCGAAATCACCTCTGTCTGAAATAACCATCTTTACAGTATACGTTTCTCCGGGAATTGCGGTAACACTACTACTGTTTAATATAGTAGTACGGCCATCATATTGTATTTCATTGGTGTTATTCCCTGCCGAATTACTTACATATAAGTTTGGGAAATAATTAACACCTTCTTCTTCAGATCCACATAAAAAGGAATCTGCATGAATAGATAAGGTACTTACTGGAACATCATCAGACCCAACAACAGTAGCGGCATTAACCCCTCCAAAAGGAGTCCCTGAAGTATCAGGAATGCCAGGACCACGGATTAAAAATGCAAAACCATCTCTAAAGTCATCAAAACATTCAAAGTCATTTTCATACTCTTCTGATGCAAAAATATATTCGAAAGTAATTTCATTAGCTATAGCGACAAATGAAAACTCAAAAACAGTAGCATTATTTGTTGTGACACTAGTTCCAGTTTGATTATTCAATATGGTTTCTATATCAATGTCTCCGAGCCAGTCTCCTGCTCCGTCACTCGTGCCACTTTGATCATTAGGTCCCTGAGCATTTACAGCAAATCCTGAGGTTAGAATAACTCCTTCTTCAAAAGGGAAACTAGTGTCATTATTTTTAAAATACCCCCAGCTCCGTTGAGAAAGATCAACAGCTCCGTTTGGGTTTTCTATTAAATTTGTTAATGTGATGTCTACAGGGTTTAACGAACTATTAATTAAAACATTTTCTATAAGTTCTTCTGCTGTAAAATTTGTTTCTAGATCTGAAGGATCGTTAACGATGATAGATTGAGCGTTGATTTCAATTAAATTAAAACTTAATAATATAATCGCAAATAATGTGTTTTTCATAATATGATTTGATTGATATTGTTTGTAGACTAACTTAGTAATAAAAAACTAAGGATAAATGTGAATGGTAATTTTGTTTTCATCGCGGCAATGTGTGTGTATCTTATTGACTGTTTCATTTTATACGGTTATGTTACCCATAACCTTATAAGAATTTCTTTGATACAAGTTAAGATATTATCTTTACCCTTATGCTAAAACAGATTACAAGTCTCCAAAATACTTCTATAAAGCGACTTATACAACTTCAGGAGAAATCACGTGTACGCAAAAAAGAACAGGGATTTATCATAGAAGGGCAACGAGAATTAGAACTGGCTGTTAAAGGAGGTTATGTAATCTCAGAAGTTTATTTTGTTGAAGATTTTGTAGAATTAAATATATTGAAAGATATTCTTTCTGATGTAGCGACTGAGATAGTATATGTTCAAATCACTAAAGAGGTTTACAGAAAATTAGCCTATCGTGATTCTACGGAAGGTGTTATTGCTTTCGCGAAAGCAAAGTCTACAACATTATCGGCATTATCATTAAACCAAAATCCTTTATTGCTTATTGCAGAAGCTCCAGAGAAGCCTGGCAATATAGGAGCTTTATTACGTACCGCAGATGCGGCAGGGGCAGATGCGTTTATCATTGCTAATCCTAAAACAGACATCTATAATCCCAATATTATACGTTCTAGTGTAGGTTGTGTGTTCACCAATCAAATAGGAATAGGAACTACAGAGGTAGTGATTGAATTCCTAAAGGAACAGCATATAAAACCATATACAGCAATATTACAGGAAGCAAAACCATATACACAGGAAGATTATAAAGGAGCATCAGCCATTGTTGTAGGTACTGAAGCTACGGGTTTATCCGATATCTGGAGAACTATAGCTATGCATCCTATCAAAATACCAATGCAAGGAACCATAGACTCTATGAATGTATCTGTGGCTGCAGGAATATTATTATTTGAAGCAGTGCGACAGAGATCTCTAGAAACCTAAGCAGTTTATAAAGACTTTAAAAACAAACAATAAAGATACAAGAAGACTACAGGATGACAGCAGAAACGATATTTTATATCATCATAGCCATATTAATAATTAGTTATGGCATAGACCTCTTTTTAGATCAACTTAATGCCCGATGTTTTGATGATCCAATACCCGAACCACTCCATGATGTTTATGATACAGAGGCCTATGCTAAATCGCAGTCTTATAAAAAAGAAAAAGCCCGCTTTGGTAATTATACTGGTTTTTTTAGTTTGCTATTGACACTTGCTTTTTTCTTTTTTGATGGGTTTGCCATTGTTGATGCCTGGGCAAGAGGATTCTCGGATAACCCGATTATTGTTGCCTTACTGTTTTTTGGGAGTATTATGTTGGCCAGTGATATTTTGAATACCCCTTTTTCGTACTATAATACTTTTGTTATTGAAGAAAAATATGGATTTAATAAAAGCTCAAAACAATTGTTTTTTCTGGATAAGCTCAAAGGATGGTTTATGGCAATTATCATAGGAGGAGGATTAATGGCCTTGATTATTTGGATTTACGAAGGTACTGGAGAACATTTTTGGTTATATGCCTGGGGAGTAATGACCATTTTTACCTTTATTATGAATATGTTTTATGCACGTTTTATTGTGCCCATATTCAATAAACAATCTCCTCTGGAAGCCGGGCCTTTGCGGGAGAAAATTGAAAACTATGCCAGCAAAGTAGGTTTTAAACTCCATAATATTTTTACCATAGACGGCTCTAAACGTAGTACTAAAGCAAATGCTTATTTTTCTGGTTTTGGTAGTGAGAAACGCATAACCCTTTATGATACTTTGGTTGATGATCTGGAAGAAGAAGAGATTGTAGCCGTTTTGGCCCATGAGGTCGGACATTATAAACGTAATCACATTATTACAAACCTTGCGATGTCTGTTGTGATGACCGGGATTACATTATGGCTATTTTCATTATTTGTTGGAGAGCCATTGATTGCAGAAGCTTTAGGAGTAAGCACACCTTCTTTTCATATTGGTTTAGTGGCTTTTGGTATTTTATATAGTCCTATTTCCGCAATTACTGGATTTTTAATGGGATTGCTTTCGCGAAAGCATGAGTACGAAGCCGATAACTATGCCGCAGAGACTTATGCTCCAAAACCCTTAATTGCTGCACTCAAAAAGCTATCAAAAAATAGCTTGAGTAATCTAACACCACATCCACTTTATGTAGCATTGAATTACTCGCACCCTACATTATTACAGCGGTACAAGAATTTAATGGGATAACGTTAAAAAGAAGAGGAGATCCTATTCTAGTACTATAACCTTCATGTACACATTTTCAATAGGCCACTCAGTACCATCAACTTCCAGTGTATTGATTTGATCCACCACGTCCATTCCTTTGGTAACTCTGCCAAATACGGTATGCTCTCCATCCAGATGATGTGCTCCATTTTGAGATTGCACAATAAAAAACTCAAAAGGCGAAGAAGCTTTACTTATATTTTGCTCTATAAATTTTGATGCAGAAAATGCACCGCGAACGTGCTTGTACTTTGTCTTAGATTCATTAGGAAGAAGATATTTTCCCATACTGGCCCTATTGAGCGCTGTAGTCTTTGTGTCATTATTACCCCCCTGGATCACAAACCCGGGAGAAACTCTATGAAACTGTGTTGTGTTGAAGTATTCATTTTTTGCCAGTAGTAAAAAATTAGCACGATGCAAAGGAGTGTCTTGAAATAAGGTAATGTCTATATTCCCAAAACGCGTTTCTATACGTATTTTGGTCTCCTGGTTTTCTTCACCATAAGTTTTTAAAAAGCTTTTAAGTTCGGCTTGAGAGGCAATAAAAGGGTTTTGCGGAGTTCCTTTTTTTGCAGGTTTAGGAGCTTCTTTAAACTGCTGAATGGTATCCTTTACAACAATAGATTTTGTGCTTTGATTCTTTGGAGTTTTGCTATCTTCACAACTGAGATAGAGCCCCAGAACCAAGAACATTGCTAGAAATAGGCGCATAGATGAATTTTGATCAATTTTTACGATTACTTCCAAAAATAAACAATTTACCGCTCCCCGGGCGAACCGCTCAATTTGAAATGGCGCCTATGGAACGTGTTAAGGAGTTAAGAGCTGTTGATATTGAAAAATATAACCCTAGACAGGCTGCGGTTCTCGCTTTATTTTATCCTAATAGTCTTGGTGTTACTCATTTTATATTAATGCTTAGAAAAACATATAAAGGAGTGCACTCAAATCAAGTGGGGTTTCCGGGAGGAAAAGTAGAAGAGAGTGATAAAGATCTTATGCATACGGCACTTCGAGAAACGGAGGAAGAAATAGGAATAACACAAAAGAGTATTAAGGTAGTACAGTCGATGACCAATATCTATATTCCTCCAAGTAATTTTTGGGTACAAAGCTATATGGCTTATATAGATTATGTGCCCACATTTATACCTCAAGAAAGTGAGGTTGAATTACTTATTGAAGTTCCGTTGACCGAGTTTATGCATCCGGATGCTATCATTGAAAAAACATTGTCTACTTCCTATGCGACAGATATACGTGTTCCTGCGTATGAATTACAAGGACATGTAGTTTGGGGTGCAACGGCGATGATGTTAAGTGAAATTAAAGCACTGCTACATCAAATTTTGAACGACTAGGGTTTTGTATATTTGTTTGATGGTTATGAATAGATATACGATCATTCATAATAGGTATTTGAATGATATAGTATTGATGGTAGTTTATGGGGATATTTAAGACAAATCCTTTCGGACATATTCTTTTTTTAAAACGTTGGTTAATCCGTCTAGCGGGAGCCATGACCCATCGACGATATCGTGGCTTTAATGAGTTACAAATTGAAGGTTCTGAAATTATAAGAAACCTCCCAGAAACGGGCATATTGTTTGTCTCCAATCATCAAACTTATTTTGCTGATGTGGTCGCCATGTTTCATGTGTTTAATGCAAGTTTGAGTGGACGCATTGATTCCATAAAAAACATAGGCTATCTCTGGAATCCCAAACTTAATATATACTATGTAGCTGCAGGAGAGACAATGCGTAGTGGACTCTTACCGCGTATTATGACTTATGCGGGTTCTGTTTCTGTAAGTCGTACTTGGCGCGAAAAGGGAAAAGAAATTGATCGTACTGTAAATCTTAAGGATACAGAAAATATTGGAATAGCATTACACGATGGTTGGGTAATTACTTTTCCTCAAGGAACTACAAAACCTTGGAAACCTATACGCAAGGGAACTGCTCATATTATTAAGCAATATAAGCCTATTGTGGTACCCATTGTCATCGATGGTTTTAGACGAAGTTTTGATAAGAAAGGGTTACGCATTAAAAAACGAGGTATTTTACAATCTATGGAAATCAAGGAGCCTTTGCAAATTGATTATGAAAATGATACTGTAGAAGATATCGTAGAGCAAATAGAATATGCTATTGAACAGCATCCTTCTTTTCTAAAAGTAATCCCTGCAGAAGAGCTTGAAGCTGCAGAAGAGCTCAATAAAAAAAGACAATGGGAGTATTAAGCCATTGCCTTTTATCCAAAGTATATTTATCCCCCGATCTACTATACTTCGAGTTTTTTAAGTTCTTTATAATTGCGGGTTAATTTTCTCATTAAAATGCCATAAACCAAACGATATAAAAACCAAAAAAATGTAATGCAAAATAGAATAAAAATTCCCACAGTAATTAGAAGAGCAGTAGTACTAACATCTTTAAATCTTTCAGGATCACTATCAACAGCTAATTTTGTAGTTACTAGAGCCGCTATAATTAAAAAGCCTAAACTTGCATAAATATAATATTGTACTGTTTTACGTGTTTTTATAATATTCTGCATTAGACTTTTAGCCGTATCTATAGCATTTATTTTTCTGAAATTCTGATAAAACCAAATAATAAAAACAATAAGAAAACTGGAATGTGCAATCAAAAAGTATTTTTCAAAAACAACAAGTGCTTTACTAGGTTTAATTTCATCCGTGCTTATGTCATCTAAGAAAGTCGAAAGGGAAATCCAAAAGGCAAACTCTACAAGGCTTATGATAAAGATCCATTTTACAATAGAAGATGATTTTTTATGGAGCATAGGATAAATTTCCTCAGCTGTTAATTTGGGCAAAGCCTCGCTCTGTTTCTGCCAATCTTTTTTTAATAATTCTAATTCGTCTTGCATGGCATTACGGATTTAATAATTTTCTTAATTTTCCTTTCACACGATTCATTTTTACTCTTGCATTTACCTCGGTAATTCCAAGAGTGTCTGAAATCTCTCTATAGTTTTTGTCTTCCAAATAAAGAAATACTAACGCTTTCTCGATATCATTTAATTCTTTGATTTTTGTGTACATCAATTTTAATTGTTGTTCAACAGTATCGTCATACTCTTCGGAAGAGATTTTAAACATGACACTGTCATAATCTTGTGTTTGTATGCTGCGTTTTGATTTACGATAGAGGGTGATTGCCGTATTTAGGGCTACACGATACATCCACGTACTGAACTTAGCTTCTCCCCTAAATTTGGGAAAAGCTTTCCAAAGTTGTATGGTTATTTCCTGGAAGAGATCATTGTGTTGGTCTTTACTATTTGTATACAATCGACAGACCTTATGCACAATATTTTGATGCTCTTCAAGTAGATCAACAAATTGTTTTTGTACTGTTTTTTCCAAATGGCGTGCTGGTTATGACTATAGGTAGCCGTATATGAAATAATGTTACAAAAAAATACGCTTTTGCAAAAGCGTATCTCTAAAATCTTGTAAACCAAAAGAGCCCCTAACTTAAGTTTATGGAAGCTTAATGATTCACCTGAAAGGCCACGAGATTAATTTATGTAATGATTAAGTATACTTAAACTTAATTTTAAATATAAATTTGGAATAGTAATACTATAAGAACTCAATTATTTTAAATATTTATTACGCATGTAGGTAATAGATTGTGCAATTAACGCTCTAAGTACATCAAGATCTATATCTTCCAGTTTGTTAATGTAAAGACAAGCCTTGCTAGTTTTATGCTTTCCTAATTTGTCAAGTAAGGGTTGAAAGTGTATGAAACCCGGCATAATATAAAGGCTTAGATGTTGTTTTCTGGGAGAAAATCCAATCATTGGCCAATCCCCTTCTTTACCAGAGGCATAAACGTAATGATATGAGTCAAAACCAATGATGCTATCTCCACACATTTTTGGAGCGATACCTGTAATTTCTTCCATCATTTGTAATAATACCAGACCATCAGCTTTACGCTTAGGATGGGCCACATTATTGATAAAATCAATTACTGAGGCATCATTAACCTTAGTTTTGGGTTCACTCATACGAGAGTATCAACAGTTTTTATATTTATCATGAAGACCAACCCCTTCATTAATCATAGGGACACATTTTTGCAAACGTCTTAAACGTGTAGTTTCTTGCTTTGCACTCCCTATATGTTCTGCATATTCACGTTGCTTGGAGAGTGAGAGTGCTTCAAATGCAATCTTGAGCTGTTTAGTTTCTAAAAAAGCAGCCAAAAGTTCGTCAGGAACAATAACGGCGGAAGTGTTGCGCACGGGTTTGATTTCCTTCCCTTCTTTTTGATTCTGTATGGCTTCCTCTAAATAAGATAGTAATAGAGATTCATCAATATCCTCTTCAGATGTAAATCGTAACTGTCGTAATGCTTTTGTTTTTCCTTCTTGAGCATTGATTAATAGTCCGGCTTTATCTTTTAGGAATACCCCTTGAAAAAACCATATTCCCATATATTTTTTAGTGCGTCCCAAACCAATAACATTTTTACCATTTACAGTATATACCGGGAAATTCCATTTGAAATCTTCTTTAAGTTCTGTGCACTTTACGATTTCGCGTAAGCGTATCATACCCTTTTTCCAGGCAGAAGGTTTTTCAAAATAGGCATCTATTTTGATTGCTGTTTTTGGATTGGTTGTCATGCAGCAGTAATTTTTAGTAAACCTAAAATTACATAATATTATTAAAAGATGACAATTGAGTTATCAAATGTGACGATTGGGTATTAAGAATTATTCTTTGATAGTTGTGCAATAGATATTTGTGTCATCAATCAAAGATTATGACTCGTTTAAGACACCTTCATTTTTGTATTTATTTTTTCTTTTTTGGAAATCTAATTAGTCTGGCGCAAGCCACAATTTCAGGAACAGTTACTGATAAGAAAGGGCTTCCTATTTCAGGAGCCAATGTCTTTCTGGATGGCACCTATGATGGCGCATCGACTAGTGATGATGGTACGTTCTCTTTTACGAGTTCAGAAACAGGAGATCAGTTATTATTGGTCTCTTTCCTTTCCTACGAAACCTATACCTTCTTTGGGCCCGTCTCCAGTATGAAACAGCTAAAAATAAGTCTAAAAGAGGATATGAATACCCTGGATGCCGTGGTTTTATCTGCAGGAACTTTTGAGGCAAGTGATAATAGTAAAGTAAGTGTGCTTAAGCCTTTGGATGTCGTTACAACCGCTAGTGCGCTTGGCGATTTTGTTGGAGCTTTACAAACACTTCCGGGCACAACTACTGTTGCTGAAGATGGTCGTCTGTTTGTACGTGGAGGAGAAGCTGAGGAAACACAAATATTTATAGACGGTATACGTGTATTTACACCATATACTCCCACGACATCCAATATACCAACGCGAGGTCGATATAGCCCATTTTTATTTGATGGGATTACTTTTTCTACCGGAGGATATTCTGCAGAATACGGACAGGCATTATCCAGTGTATTATTATTAAATACGGTAAGTGAACCTGATCAAAATAAAACAGATATATCATTAATGTCTGTGGGTGGAGGAGTAGGACATACCAAAAAGTGGGAGCGAAGCGCTATAAGCTTTAGTACCTCTTATGTTAATCTTGCTCCTTATGTTGAAGCTTTTCCGGATCGCAACCAGTATGAAAAACCGATTGAAGCAGCAGCAGGCGAAGTGGTATTCCGTCAAAAAACAAACCAGGGGTTATTTAAGTTATATGGTGCATTTGATTTGACTGATCTTGGAGTGATTCAAGAGGATATTAACCTTCCTGAAGGATTAAACTTTGATCTCAATAACCGAAACTTATATATCAACACTTCATATAGTGGCACATTAGGAGATTCCTGGGGAATTGCTACTGGTGGGAGTTATACGTTTGCACGAAATAAAACAAGGGTCCTAAACAATGATATTGCTGATCGTGCACATGCTCTTCATGGAAAAGTCAAATTAAAGAAACGTTTTAATAATCATTTTAAATTATATGGAGGTGTAGAACACTTTTATACTGATTTGTCAGAGGATTTTGCTTCAGTTTTTGAAGAAGAAGCTTTTGCCTTTACGAGCGGATTTTCTAGTCATCTGAGCGGCGCATTTGTAGAAGGTGATCTTATTTTTTCCAAGGATCTTGCATTAAAAGTTGGAATACGAAGTGAGTATAGTGGATTATTAGATCAATTTACGGTCTCTCCTCGTACTTCTCTTGCCTATAAGACTGGGAAGTACAGTCAGATTTCCATAGCATACGGAGACTTTTATCAAAACCCTAATGATGACGTATTGCAGTTTTCAACGGAGATTTCTGCTCAAAAAACAGGGCATTATATCGCCAATTATCAATATACCCATAATGGACGCATTTTTAGGGCGGAGGCTTTTAGAAAGGTGTATAGTTCACTGGTAACTTATGATACGGAGTTTGCCAGTTTTGATAGTGAATTTACAAATGATGGTGGAGGTTTTGCTCAGGGTATTGATATTTTCTGGAGAGATAATAGTTCTGTACGTAATCTGGATTACTGGTTGAGTTATTCCTATCTGGATAGTGAACGGGAGTTTCGGAATTTCCCCGAACGAGCGACTCCTAACTTTGCCAATAGACATAACTTTTCGGCAATAGCGAAGTATTTTGTGACGGATTGGAAATCACAATTTGGTTTTAGCTATCAATATGCAAGTGGACGTGCCTATACCAATCCTAATCGTCCTGGGTTTTTACAGGAACAAACAAAGGCCTTTAATAGTATAAGTCTTAATTGGGCCTATTTGTTATCCCCCCAAAAGATACTTTATGCTTCTATCAATAATGCGTTCGGATTTAATAATGTCAATGGATTTCAGTATAGTAATACCCCAGATGCCAATGGTTTTTTTGACCGCCGTGCCATACGTCCAGCAGCAGATCAGTTCTTTTTTGTAGGTTTTTTCTGGACCATCAGCGATGATAAGAAAAGTAATCAATTAGATAGTTTATAGCCTTTTTTAAACGATCGTTAGTTAGTGTTTTTTGTCTTTAATATTTTCTTGATGATCACAATTTGTCCCAGATGATAATGACTGTGCTCGATGACTCCCTGAATATTTCGATAATAGGTTCCATACTTTTCCTGAGAAAAAATAGTATCGAGTTGGCTTTCTGGAAGTTGTTCAATTAAGGAGACAAATTTTTTGGCTTCCAGCCAAAGCGTTTCTAAAAAAGAGGTCCATTCAACTTCA
>CAZPTJ010000015.1:0-26239 GCA_964589085.1 uncultured Flavobacteriaceae bacterium
TTACGAATTATTATGCTTTTTTTAGGATAAAAGGAGAATCTGCTTTCTCGCATTCCATTGTTTTATTTGTTTTCATAATATCTCTTGGCCATTGCTCGAAAAAGATCAATATTTCCCTCTATACAATTAGGGTCATTTTCAAAGGATTCCCAAAGAAAATCAAACAACGGATCAGAAGGTTCAATACATTTTAAACAATATTGTGCACCAAGGCTAATATCAAATTCCCGTTCTTCAGAAAAAAGAGGTTTACAAATAATAATGCGATCAAGCATTGTAAAAAGGATTAAAAAATAAAAAGTCTCTCCCAAGAAGAGAAAGACCTTTGAAGTGCCATATCTTTTAACACAGATTTTAATCTCAGAGCCGAAACCATCTTATGTTAGCTTGAATTAAAGCAAAATTAATTTGAGAAATAACTTTGGTTCGCTAAACTGCGAATCGTCCTTTTGGGGCAATCTTTGAAAATTCGCTCTAGGAAAGATTAAAGCTCTGGATGACAAACATAAAATGTATTTTATCATATTTAATTCTTAAAATATTGGAATTTACTTTTTATCTGTATTCGGCGATTCACAGGAATATAGAGCAAGGGAAAAGTCAAAAAAACTAATTTAGGTTTTTAAACAACTTTTGTTGTTTCTCTCAACTATATTTGATCTGTGCAAAAAACAGATTACATTATCGTTGGCCTCGGTCTTGCAGGTATTGCTGCCTGTGAATGGCTGGAGCGTACTGGAAAATCTTTTATAGTTTTTGATCCAGATCAAGTAGCAGGATTATTATAAAATGATCGTGTAGATAACACAGCAGAAAACGACTTCGGTATTGTCCTATTTTTTACCGAGATAGATGTCTGGATTTAGCACGCTATTGATGCCGAGATAAGGATTTTGAAGGACTGTACTCCCCTCTCCATAGTTTCCTATTGCATGTTGCGATATGTGCTTATCTCGAAAGGCACAGTAAACTGAGCTGCTAGCACTTGCATATTCTGAAGGTACATGCAAACCATATGGCAGCACATTTTTACCAATATTTTTATCCCCTTTCGGCCTAATAATAATTTGTAGGTGACCCCACTCGCCATTAATGTGCCCATATTTTGTTTCAACTACTTCTACCTTTCCACTGACTTGCATACGCTCCCCCATTCTATAACCTGTATGTTTTTTGCCATTATTTATTAGTATTGTAGCTCCACCGTAATACCAAGAATATACATAATCCTGATACACTTGTGGATGTAGAATAAGATGGGCTTGTAGCTCAGGATGCCCTTTTTTGTGAACCAAAGCATAAAAATATTTTTTACCTCTGACTTCAAGTTCCTTAAATAACTCAGAACCTCCAGGTTTGTAGAAGCATACTTCGTCGTTGTCCTTAATATTACCTTGCAGTGCCCAACGGTTTAATTTATACTTAAAATCGCGAAGCATCAAAGTCCCGTTATCGCTAATATGCATACAACTCGCCATATATTGATTTAGAAACCCCCCAAGTGTCTGCCACTCGCAAACAATCTCTGATTTGTTTCTGAACTGAACGCACAAAGTTTTATACGTACTCTGCGACGTTGGTTGCCTAGCAAGCATACGTTTTATAACCCACCAAAAAGTTTCTTCTTCAAGCTCCTCTCCATCACTGCGCTTGGTTAAGACACTAATAATCATATTTGTAATAACTGGCTCTTTAGCGAGGGACTGAACTTCTATTTTATTTGCTACACGCACTCCGTCTCCCGACAATCTAATTTTCAAAATTTCGTAACCTATTCGGGTCAGTACAAATTGATAACAGCCATCCGGTGAAACAATTTTTTGATAGGGATAGAGTTGAGGCTTATTGTCATTCCAGAAACCCCAAACTTGAAAATCATGGTATTCCTTTGCTCCTTTTTCCGAAACAAAAAAGTCTTGATGCTTCTGCTCCATACCTGGGATTACTTTGCCAGTAGCATCGCAAATACCCAATTTACCCGCATTGGTTAATTGCAAGTAGATATCGTTACTGTTCTTGCTTAGATTAGCTATTTGAAGTGTTTCAGCTTGCAGTATTACTTCCTCACAAAACTCGGCACTCCCGAACAAGTTTAGTTTACCCGTTTTTTCAAGCTGAAGATAAGCTGTGCAAGCCCCTGACAAGCAAATACGGTAAACCTTAACATCATCAACTAGGCGTTTGATTACAAAATCGCCCTTCTTAGTCACGGTAGCAGCGAACGCATTGTTTTCTGAAACCAATTGCTGCCCAGTGCGCAATTGATCACCTGTTTTCAACCGTCTTATAACGTTGTTATTTCTATTTTCAAACTTATTAAATGAGGCGATGAATGAAATTGGATTATGATTATCGTATTGGTGCTTTCCGAGATAATCAAGTAGTACAATTCTGACTTTATTTACATCTTTATCTAAAAAGAATACTGTAAACTCAGAGAAGGCTCCATCATCTAACGGTTCTGTAATCGGTGCTGAAGCTGAATCAATAAAAGACCCAGGTGAAGCAAACGGAGGAGCACTAACTGCAAAATGCATGATATTAAGATCATAACTTTCAGACTCAGGCAAAGCAAGATTTGAACGCAGGTGATGCCATCGATCACCCTGTAATGCATATCCATTCATTTTCTTCCAATGCTGCTTTGTAGCTTTATCAAAATGATCAAACTTCAGCCACTCTTTGGATGTTTTTATGTTTTGCACCTCTGTAGGCGTGTACGATTTTCCTTTGAGAAACTGAGGGTTCGGATCCAATCGTCCATCAACGACAAAACGCAACGAAGTTCCGTCCCACTGCTTTGTCTGCTCTTTGATCAAATCATTCTCTCTAAACGGGACATAGATACCTAAGCCTTCTGATTTAGACACTTTATTGATTATCAAAATTTTACCACGCACTTCTCCTAGTTTTGGAATTCGCGCCTCGGAAAATATTTTCCACCTTTCATTATCTAAAAAGCGCTTTAACTTCTCTCCGGTAGGATCTTGTTTCTCACCTTCATTTCTTAAGCTGATCAAAACGGTTTCGGTTCGATTCTTTTGCAGAAACCATCGAACTTCTTCGAAGACCTTCCATAAAGTGGTTTTCAACTTTAATGTCCTGCTGTACAAATAGAAATCGGAAAACTCATCAACAGCATCATATTGTAAATCCAAGAAACGAACACCTTCCGACAACTGCTCTCTAATCGTTAAAGTTTGATGCGCGAAATACTGTGTAACGTCCTCGTAGTCATAACTAGGGTTCTCACTTCTTAGCTCGTGAGGCAAGGCCGCAGAATTGTTTGAGCCTGGTATGGCTATTTCACTAATTGACTTATCATTGTGAATGTTTGCCATCCATTTTTTCATTGAAATCATTTGCTAGGATTAAAGATTAATTGGCATCGACATATTTCGAAATACCAATTTAGCAAAACTATTAAAATCAGTAGACAAAAAATGTAAGCTTTCGGCTATGTCTTATTGTAAGCTTTAATGTAGCTTCCTAGTTTTGTTTTATGCAAAAAGGTTTAAGGACTAGAGAACAAATGTACCTTAATAGTAGAAGGTTTTTCTTCTAGAGGTCAGACTCATAATGAATATTGTAATTCTTTAGGTATAAAATATGGCACTTATAAATATTGATGTCGTAAGTATAGCTGAGAGAATGATGATATTAAAGAATATGTATCTAATAGTAGTAACTTTATTTCTTTAGATGTTACCAGTCTCGTTCCCGTTCTCCCTAATCTTTAAAGGTTCATTACCCCAATGGTATTCGTTTACGATTGGATACTATTTTAGATGCATAGGTATGCATCATTGAAAAAAGGGTATACCTCATAACAAAATTGACCATTTATTTTACCCGTACCTTTACGACCAAATGAACCATCCAGATTATATCATCGTTGGCCTCGGTCTTGCAGGCCTTTCATTTTGTGAATGGCTGGAGCGTACTGGAAAATCCTTTATAGTTTTTGATCCAGATCAGGAAGGCGCGAGTAAGGTGGCAGCAGGCTTATATAATCCAGTGATTTTAAAACGATATACCTTACCCTGGAAAGCCATAGAACAATTTGATCTGGCCATGGATTTTTATGGTGCTTTAGAAAAGAAGTTAGGAATTCCTATTCTACATAAATTACCACTACAAAAAGTGTTTTCATCTGTTGAAGATCAAAACAACTGGTTTGCGGCTTCCGATCGATCGGGATTAGATCGTTTTGTAAAAGCTGAAGTCGTCAGAAACGAGAATAAAATCATTAATGCACCCCATGATTATGGCGAGGTGGAAGAAACAGGACGTATTGATATTAAAAGACTACAGCAGCACTATCGTAGCTATTTAAAATCCAAAAATGCACTCGTCGAGGAACGTTTTGATCACCAATACATCCAATTGGAAAAAGAAGGAGTAACCTATCAAAATTATAAAGCTAGTCGTATTGTTTTTGCAGAAGGTTATGGAATGAAGCACAATCCCTTTTTTAATACCCTGCCTTTGGTGGGGAACAAGGGGGAATATTTAATTATTAAAGCTCCTAATCTTAAATTAAAAACAGCAATTAAGAGTTCATTTTTTGTTGTACCACTTGGTGATGATCTGTATAAAGTTGGCGCTACATTTAATTGGGAAGATAAGGATTGGGAAACCACAAATGCTGCCAGAGAAGAATTGGTTCAAAAGCTTAAAGCTTTAATTAGCTGCGATTTTGAAATTATAGATCAAGAAGTAGGTATGCGTCCCACGACAGGAGATCGTAGAGGATTAATAGGTGTGCATCCTGAACATCCTCAACTTGTACTTTTAAATGGTTTAGGGACTCGAGGGATTATGGCGGGGCCTTTTTTGGCGAAGCAACTGATTGATCATTTGGAAAAAGGAGTGTCGGTTTTGCCTGAGATTGATGTTAGGCGGTTTTCTTAGCAGTTTTTTAAAGATGATTAAATCTTCTAATACACCAATTTATTACTTCTTTAAATGATAATGCTCAATTAATTGAAAAATTTGATCGTAAAGATCTTCTGGTCGAGTAGTGTTTAGTATTACGTGGTTAAAATATTCTATTTTTTTCATATATTCTTTCAAGACATTGTTAACTTCACCAGCACGAGTTTTAGCATTTTGGGGTGATAAACCTTCATTTATTTCATAATAAATTTGTGTATCTTCTACAGATGAAAGGCGATACAGTAAAATGAAAACCACCCTGTCTCCATATCTTTGTATAAATTCTTCAATTTGATCAGTATTAGAAATGACTATTTGAGCTTTATTTTTTTTAAAATTATATTGTATTTCTTTGTCACTCACCGCATAATGAACACTTTTCCCATGAAAAGTCCACGAAAAATCGTATTCATTAGGGAAGTTGTGTTTTTTAGCAGTATCTATCATTTCATTACTCCACCATTCTGGCCAATAAGGCCATTTTTTTGGAGGATTAATAGATGTTCCAATTGCTAGCATTCCATCATTTTTATCATTTCCTTTTTCTTTCCTTTTAGCAATTTTTGACAAAATTTGAACTCTATCTGAACCAATTAAATTTAACATTTCCATCATGGTTCCTTTTCCTGCATTTGATGCCGCAGAAACTACAAATAATGGTGATTTTTTGATATTGTAGAAACGTTGCTGCCCAATAAAAATATTATTAAACTGGACAGTCATGTCTTCTGGATGGCCTTCATTATAATTTAATATGACGTAATCAAAAAGGGTAATATTATCTATATATCTTGTATGAAAAGTTTTAATTCTTTCTGCTCTGACTGCAGTATTATCAGCATTTGGTTTAGTATTTCTCCAGTCATCATTTAATTCATGAATCCATCGGGCTACATTCCCCCATTTTTTTATTCGTATAGAAGCATTTAATCTATCAACTTTTTTACGTAAGCTATTTTCTAATGAGAGATTTATACCGTGTCTGCCAATTTGAATTTTTTCCAGTTTTGATGGGTCAACGGCTGAAGCTATGTATATTATTACAATCCGGTTTTTAAATATATCTTGTAAACGCCTTATTATTCGAAAGTCACTAAGTATAGTAATTGCGTTATTACCATTTTCCAGTACGTAATCTACATTTTTTGTACATATACCATATTGCCCTTTATTTAGGGCATAAGCTATATCTATGTTGCCTCTTAGTTTTATCTGATCTCCAAAATCATCCCAATATTTTTTCTCACCAATAGAGATTGTTGGTATGCGCAACCCAAAATCTTCTAGAAGATGGGATAAGTTTTGTTTATCATTTTTGATAATACCTTTTTTCAATTTCAATTCTTCTCCTAATAGGGAATAGAATTTAGTAAGCTTTTTTAATAGATCAGTATTAATTAAACTACTGTTAATCGATTTAGGTATGGGTTCATTAAATGCCTGACAAACATCATCTTCAATTCCATCTTTTGCCATGCGCCTCCGACGTGTACCATATTTTTGAACAGCAATCAGTGAAGAATTGTTTTTAAGAACACTATTCATTAAAGTAGTTTTCCCACAAGCAGAGGGGCCAGAAAGAACATATAACTTATTCATTAAAAATGTACTTAATAAATTCAGAAAACTGCTCTAACATACTCAAATGTTCATTATTGATATAGATTAGATCATCTGTGAAGACTTGCATATGATTTCCTTTTTGCGTCTCATCTTCTATCCAGTCTTTTAATTCATCTATAGATATTATCTTATGATCCTGAGCCGCGCCTTTTTCTTCGGCTTTTTTAAAGCGTTCTTTCATTTCTTTGTGCGTGTCTATACAATTCTTAGGAGCAATAAGAAGAAATACATCACTTACAAAATTTGTAGGTCTAAACTCTACATTTTCTGCCTCACCTTTCTTATTCCAATGAAAACGACGTTGCGAAACTCTATCTACAGTTAGTGTTTGTCCATCTTTCTTTTTGTTAGTCGCTGAAAAAAGAATCCAGTCATCTGTATCTAATAAGTCAAAAGCACCTTTATATGATGATTCAGCTCTTTTTTCTAAGTTCCACTCCCCGAAACTCAAGATATCTTTAATCCTAGCATCTATATAACTCGTATATTCTGCTTCTGCCATAAATAACTCTTCTATTAATTCACGTTTTGTGGTGATAATTGCATTTTCACCTAAATCAATGTGCCCTCCAACAGATTTATCCCAGAGCCCTCTTCCATCCTTCGTTTTCTTACTTCGCTGATGTAATAGCAGTTCTCCTTTTCTATTAAAAACAAACCCCCAAATTGAATGTCTTTTAAATTTAGTTGTATAAAAACATGAACGAGGGTAAACACCTCTTGGTAAATCTTCTTTGTCATAGAGTTGTAATAGTTCATCACCTGGTGATGATAAATATTGTTTTCCTTCACTATCTAAAAAAAATGTAGCGTAATCAATAATTTGTTTTGAACGAGGGTTGTCATCATCTAATTTTTCATAATCATCTAGTGTAGGAAAAGTATTTAATGTTAGTGCAATGTATACTTCATTATCCACTACTATAGCTGAAAAAGGCATGATAGCATTTTGTTGCATAATTAGTACTCTGTCAGCTAAATTTTCATCATTTGAAAGCTTATAAACCTCTTGAAAAAAACCTTTGTTAGTTTTTGTGCCTAAAATTCTATCGCGATGAGTAATTAATTTAGTATATGACTTCCTGTTAATTGATTGACGAGTATCTGTTAATATAGAATATTGAAAACATAGCGTTTCACTTTCACATAAAATAGATAGTTTTAGTTCTGGTGTAGAATCGAGCAAATCAGTAAACTCCTGTAATGAATTGATTATCTCTTCTGATACTGGTAAAACACCTAAAAATATAATTCTCTTGTTAGCAGGTTGTAAAATTTCAACTAAACTCATAATTGGTTATTTTTCATAAAAATATTTAAATTCTTTAGCTAACTTCTTTTTCAACTCAGTTGGGGAAGAATAAAAAATCACTCTATATCCATTTACATCAAAATGTATTTGTGTACCTTTTTTAGCAGTAAGAACTACTGTTTTATTAATGCCCCGCGCATAACCCAACTCAAAATAAACATTCGGTTTTTCTTCGGTTAAATCACAAATGATAAATTCGGCGGCTTCAATTTTTGATAAAATTGCTTCCGTAATTTTATAATCTCCAAAATTATCATCAATTCGTTCTAATTTAAGATCAGTATCATATATTTCAGCAGCAAATTTCATCTCCTCATAAATATCCTTCATAGCTTCACTAAAAGACATTATGATGAATATAAATTTTCTTTCAGTAGAATATTTTTCTTTCTCAATTCTCAATATACATTTGAAATGTTCAATTAAGGAGTCTGATTCAAAATAATTAATCAGTGTATAATCAAACAATTGAGGATGTCTAACATATTGACTATGATCTTTTTTAGAGCGCTCATCTCTTGTCTTTATATCTATTTCATCTCTTCCTTGAAGTTTAAGTATTTTAGCTAGATCGTTTCCGCTTAGACCAGATTGCAGATAAAGAACTAAGGCATCAGGATAGTCTTTTTTTAATTCTATAATTTCTTCGCAATCCCTAACAATTACAAAGGGCATTTTATTTTGATTTAATGTAGAAATAATATCTTCCTGTAAAATGCCATAACTATTTTGCTCATAACGATATTTGTATTGACACTCTTTTATTTGCTGAATTGAGCAATTAAACTTTAAGTCTATTTTGGCACCTGGTTTCTCTTCATATTTCCGAGGAGATCGAGTACTCAATTTTTTAATAGGAACTATATTTTCATCAATCTCACTCATTTGCTGAAGCAAAAATGATTTTCCAGCTCCTGAGGCGCCTGCAATAATGATTAGTCTTTTCATAATAAATTATACCCGTTTTTCTCTATTCAAGAAATTATCTTTTGATTTTGACAAGATTTTCGATTGGAAGTTTTAATCCTTCAAAAATTTAGATAATGCTAAAATGTATATGGCTAAGAATTTATATGCATCTGAGCTCTACTATTAACTCTTTGGTTGGCGTGTGAAGTTCTCCTGTAATAAGCATCATGAATCCATTTTTCTATATCTTTTTTATTAGCCGTCCAGTCATAAATTTGCGCATAACCACTTTCCAAATTATCTACTAAGCGAGCAGGAATATTATTAGAATTATATCCATTTTTGTTATAATCGGGATGCGTTGGGAGTCTAATACCTAACAACCCTGCATAAATATCCCCTACACTTTTATTTAATGCGCCAGAAATCTCCCAATCGACGTGCTTCCTAGAATAGGTTTTAGCACCAATAAGTACAACAAGAACTGAGGTGTCTTTAAGATTTCCTCGTTGGATAAGTTCTTTTATATATTGATCATGAGAATCTTCTTTTATAGCACCATCTTTTACAGACTTGTTAACAATAAAACCCTTAGATAGAGAAGCAAATTTTTGGTAATACGTTATATCATTATAATGATAACTGATAAAGGTTTTTCGATTTTTCATGAAGAGTTGATTATTTTGAAGTAGCAATGTATAATGAAGTTTATTTCTACAACTACCCATAAAAAACGATTTTTATGTCCTCATTTCTAAGGATATAAAAACAAACTTTTCTGAGGAAGGATTTGGAAGTAAGAATATAGAATTTAGGCCTCTAAATTTTAAATAACTTAAATCATGGAAAACAAAGAAAAAGATCAGGAAGTGGATCGTTTGTTAATGAATGATTCCAATTCAGAAACAGTAACAACGGTTACGACCACTACAACGAGGACCACCACAAAGCCAACTTCAACACCACAGCAGGAAGAACCTACTGATGTGATTAAGCCAGGTGGCGGAAATATCCCAAAGGGAGGAGATTAGTTTTCTGTTAACAGGCACAATTAAAAGGCTTTACCTATCTTTAGAAGATGTAAAGCCTTTTTTATGAAGAAGATACAATTTCCCCAATTGCCCTTTACTGAAAAAATGACCTACCTGCTTTTTTTACTTTTTACACAAGCCTGCCTCTATGGACAAAATAGAGCTATTGATAGTTTGTTGTTATCCTTACAAAACCAAATCCCTATAAAACAACAAATAGATACCTATAATGAATTAGCCTGGGAGTATAAAAATATTGATATTTCCAAAGCTCTAGATTATGCATTTATAGCACGACAGATAAGTGATTCTTTAGATTATAAGACCGGATACCTGACTAGCTTAAATAGAATAGGTGTATTATTTATGCAGGATAGGAGATATGAAGAGGCTAAAAATCTTTATAAAGATATTCTTCAATTAGAAATAGCTAAAAAAGATACTTTTGGGATAGCTAGATCTCAAAATCAACTCAGTGTAATTCATCGGGAATTAGGTGATTATAATGTAGCCATTGCATATGGTAAGGAAAGTATGCTAAATTTTGAAGCTTTGGAGAAATTAAGACCTATAGCTGCCGTTGCAAATAATTTAGGAATCTCATATAAAAATATAGGAGATTATGAAAAGGCACAAGGGTTTTATATTAAAAGTTTGAATATCAGGGAAGAATTAAAAGATTCTCTGGGAATAGCTAAATGTCATTTTAGTCTGGGTAATTTTTACGAAAGATTAGACAATGAAGATTTAGCATTAGATCATCTCATTAAAAGTGAGGTTATATTTAATAGTTTAAAGAATGATTTTGAACGATCTAAAGTATATAATAGTTTAGGTACTATATATGAGAAGAATGATGATTTGGATACGGCTTTAGATTATTATAAAAAAAGCCTTGATCTTAAAATTAAAATTGATATTCAGGAAAATCAGGATGTCTTATATAATAATTTAGGTATCGTTTATGAGAAGAAAAATGAGTTGAATAAGGCCTTTGAACAGTATCAAAAAAGTCTGACTATAAAACAACAAAATGGCTTAAATAATAGTGCAGAAGTGTATAATAATATGGGAAACGTAATGCTCCATAAAAAAGAGTATCAAAAAGCACAGGAATATTATCACAAAAGTTTGGAAAAAGCTCAACAAGCTAATCAGCAGACTACCCAACTGGCAGTGCTTAGAAACCTGATTGGAATTTCCACTACTTTAAAGCAATATGATACGTCTGTTTTATACAATAGTCAATATAATGCGTTGAGAGATAGCCTTGAATCCAGTTATAAAAGTGCCTTTGAAATCCGGGCATTGTATGATGAAGATAAGAAACGTGCGGCACTTAATGAAAGTCAACAGGCTAATCTGGCCAGAATAGCAGCCAATAACAGACAACAGCGTACACTCATTATTGCACTTTTGGGAGGGCTTTTTTTGTTGACACTAGTATATTCCTTTTCCAAAAGAGTCTCTAAACAGAAGGCGAGTATTGATTACTTATTAAAAGATCAAGAGATTAAGTCTATAAATACTATGATTGCAACTCAGGATAGTGAACGAAAACGTATAGCAAAAGAGCTGCATGATAATTTAGGGAGTAAACTTTCCGTTGTTAAAATTCACTTTAAAACAGTAGAAGAACATTTAGAACAATTGCAAGCAGAAGAAGTTGATAATTATCAAATGGCTAATAATCTGCTGGATGATGCATGTGAAGAAATTCGTACCATAGCGCATGATATGTCTTCTGGGATACTTTCTAATTTTGGTCTTTCTCAGGCTGTACAGGACCTTGTCGTTTCAATTGAAACGGCGAACCAAATAGCTATTGAATATGTAGATTATGGTTTAGAAGATCGTTTAGATGGCAAAGTAGAACTTAATATATATCGCATTGTTCAGGAGTTGGTGAGCAATGTATTACGTCACGCCAAAGCTACAGAAATGACCCTACAAATTTTAAGAAATAAGGAGGGACTAAATATTATGGCTATAGATAATGGGGTAGGGTTTAATAGTCATCGTGTTAAGAAGGGAATGGGTTTACAGAATATTCAAACAAGGTTAGATGACCTAAGCGGTACATTAGAAATAGATTCGACAAAAGGAAACGGCACAACCATAACCATCCAGATACCTATAGATGAATAGTCAAAATACCATACGTATATTAATTGTAGATGATCATCAACTTATTTTGGATGGTCTTAAGTCCTTAATTAAAGTAGAGAAAGGCATAGAAGTAGTAGCAACGGCAACCAATGGTGCTGAGGCTTTGACATCTTTGGGAGAAATTCAAATTGATGTCGTTGTTTTGGATATTGATATGCCCGTCATGAATGGCTTGGAAGCTGCTCAAAAAATAAGAGCGCGTTATCCTGAGGTTAAAATTTTGATTTTGACGATGCATAATGATATAAAATACATCAAAGAGATCATTGCTACAGGAGCACAAGGCTATATTCTTAAAAATAGAGGGAAGGAAGAACTAGTGAGTGCCATTAAAGTCATTATTTCTGGAGAAGAATATTTTGGAGAAGCAGTTACAGGAGCTATTATTAGTGACTTGAAAAATAAAGAGAAGAACAAAGAAGCAAAGCTTACAAGACGAGAAATAGACGTACTTAAATTAATTGCTAATGGGAAAACGACACCTCAGATATCCACAGTACTTTTTATTGCACCATCTACCATAGAAACACACCGTCGTAACCTTATTGAAAAAACTGGAGTCAAGAATTCTAAAGGACTTGTCAAATACGCGATTGAAAAAGGGTATATATAAACCAGTCTGCCCCCTTTCAAATACTCATAGATTTTAGAGCGCTTTCGCGAAAGCATATAACTTTTATTTTCCAGTTATTATCCCCAAAAATAAGGAGACAAATATCAATAATTTAGAGGTTTTGTAAACTATGCAATTGATTGAATTTTGAATGCATTTAAAATCAGTCAATAATGTCATTACAAATTCAATACTCTAAGCAAATAGCTAAGGAGTTAGGGAAAGTTGGTGTTTACTTACCTGGAGAAGATGTTAAGGTTGGAGATATTATTATGTTTCCTGCTGGAAAAAAAGGAATTTTTAAGAAAAGTGTCCCTTGGGGAAGTTTTATAAGGAATACCTCACTTCAAGCCCTAAATATTCCATTTGTAGAAACTCAACCGTCTCCAGATACAAATACCTATGAGTTTTCATCTGTAAAATCTGTTGATTCCAATATAAACGCGTCAACAAATGTCGATTTAGGATATACTGCTTTGCCTCAGGTAGATTTTAAATTAAAGAAGAAATTCCAATCAGAAGGTGCTATATATCTTTTGGCTGTCGATTGTTATAAAACAAGTATTGAAAATATACTAGATCTGGAACATAAAATCCAACAACAAAGCGATTTGATATGGGAAGATACTTTCCTAGTGACTGGTCTTACGACAGCAAAAAAAGCACTTTTTGCACAAAGTAATACTCGCAATGCTGAACTTATAATCGGGGGAGATGTTCAAGGAATTAAATCGGGAGCTATAAATACTGATGCGGGATTATTTATAGACACCAAGAATTCTAAAGGGATTGCCTTAGTAAAAGATTGGAGTGATCAGGTTCCTGTTTTTATGGAGCTTATGAAAATGGAACAAGAGGTCTTTGGAGTAGAAAAAGGGGCACAAACACATCAGGATATTCCCTCTGGAGATCAGGTTGAAGGGGAAAGCCATGTGTTATTAAAACATATAGCTGTTTCCGAATATCTACAAGTTGAATCTCAAATACATCTATAATTATGAGTGAAAAAACGTGTTTTGTAATCATGGGTTTTGGAGAAAAGACAGATCTCGCAACCAAACAAAAATTTAATCTTGACAAGACCTATAAAAACATAATAAAACCTGTTTTTAAAAAAATGGGGTTTTACTGTTTTCGAGCTGATGATATTGTCCACTCAGGCAATATAGATGTGGTGATGTATGAGAACATACTAAAAGCAGATTTTGTAATAGCAGATCTATCTACATTAAATCCCAACGCCTTTTATGAATTAGGTATACGACATGCCCTAAAAAAAAACACCACCCTACTTATTGCAGAAAAAAGAACAGGATTTCCGTTTGATCTCAATCATAATGTTATAGATACCTATGAGCATTTAGGGAGTGATATAGGGGTAGATGAGGCGAAACGGTTTAAAAAACTACTTAGAAAAAAGGTGGACGTACTATTAAAAGATCCCAAAACAGATAGTCCAGTTTACCAATACCTCCCATACTTAGAAATGCCTTCATTTACAGTTGATGAAGTTCAACAGATCAAAGATGAAATTGCCAAGGAGAATACATCAATAGGTGACTTTCTTGAAAGTGCTGAAATAGCAAAAGAAAATCTAAATTATGAAGAGGCACTCCATTATTTGGATAAGGCCAGAGAAATATACCCATTTAATGATTTTATACATCAACGTCGAGTATTAAGTACATATAAAAACGAAATGCCCAATAAAGAAGCCGCTTTTTTAAAAGCGCTTCAAATTCTTAAAAAGGAACTTAAACTGGAATCAACTACTGATCCCGAAACCTTAGGTCTTGCTGGAGCTGTATATAAACGTCTATATGAACATAGTGAAGATGAAAAGCATTTAGAGCTTTCTATATGGAGTTACAGCCGTGGGTTTTATATCATGCAAGATTATTACAATGGTGTTAATCTGGCATTTTTACATTTTGTAAAGGCGGCTAAAGCCAGTAATCAACTGCAAGCATACGCACACTACGGTCAGGCGCTAGAAGTAGGAAAAAAAGTATCAGCTTTATGTAAATCTTTAAGCGATCATCCAAATTTTAAAGAACGAGGGGATCAGGTTTGGATATATCAAACACAAGCAGAAATTGTCTTTTCTCAGGGTAAGCTTAAAAAAGAAGAAAAATATCTCAAACTAGCTAAAAAAGTAAGTCAGGGCACTTTTGCTATGGTTTCGTATACCGAACAACGAGCTAAGCTGGAAAAAGCAATTACAACATTCAAATCAAAATATCCTATCACATAAAAATAACAGTATGAGAAGAGCATTACTTGTAGGAATAAATCATTATAGCTGGGCACCATTGCAAGGTTGTATAAATGATGTGAATAACATGGAAAAAGCACTGTCAATGCATTATGACCAGGCACCAAATTTTCATTGTAAAAAGTTAATGTCTTCTCAGAAAAAAAGAGTGACTAGACATAAATTAATGGAACATGTCAAAGACCTTTTTTCCAGAGAGGCAGATATGGCTTTACTCTATTTTTCGGGACATGGAATGCATAATGAACTAGGGGGGGTATTGGTAACTCAGGATGCCGTGCAACATGATGAGGGTGTTACCGTAAGTGATATTATCACACTAGCCAATAAAGCTGACAACATTAGACAGATATTCATCATTTTGGATTGTTGTCATAGCGGAAATGCAGGTTCGGCACCCATACTTAATGATAATGTGGCCATACTGAGGAAAGGAGTATCCATTCTTACGGCAAGTCTCCATGATCAATATGCAGTAGAAAAAAGAATGACCAAAGAAGGTTTGTTTACTAAGATTTTAATAGAAGGCCTTAAAGGCGGAGCGGCAGATATTGTAGGGGATATTACCGCCGCCGCCTTGTATAATTATGTGGAAAAAATATTAGGACCCTGGGATCAGCGCCCAGTATTTAAAACACATAGCGCAACCCTGACCGCAATACGTCATAACGAACCCAGAATAGATATTGAAACACTCAAAGAAATTGTCAATTATTTCCCCCAAGCTAACTATCAATATCCATTGGATCCATCCTATGATCCTGAATTGGAACCTAAAAACCCAAAGAATGAACATATTATGTCACACTTCAGATTGTTTCTTGCAGAAGGCTTACTAAAACCAATAGGGGAAAAACATTTATATCATGCGGCAAAGTATAGTGAAAGTTGCCAATTGACACCTTTGGGAGTGTTTTACTGGCAGATATTAAATAAGAATAAAGCCTAATAAATATGAAAAGAACATGTTTTATATCCTTTAAAACAGAAGATGTCTATTATAAAGAATACATTCAAATACCTTACAGGTAGAGATGATTGATAAATCTTTGAATGAAGCTATTCATTCAGACGACCCTGATTATATTATGCAAGCCATTAGGAATGATTATTTATCAGATTCTACTGTCACTATCCACCTTATAGGGAGTAAGAGTGCTGAAGAATTAGGTGAGGAAGAACAACAATTTATAAAAAGAGAATTACAAGCTTCTTTATATAATGGTAAAGGAAATACGAAAAACGGAATTCTGGGAATAGTTCTACCTGAAATGTATAATGATATCTATACGGGACAAGGTGTTTGCTCCTCCTGTGGAACAACACTTAATTATGTGA
The DNA here is from genome assembly GCA_964589085.1 of uncultured Flavobacteriaceae bacterium. Lineage (GTDB taxonomy): Bacteria > Bacteroidota > Bacteroidia > Flavobacteriales > Flavobacteriaceae > Dokdonia. Next base: position 16,209 of record CAZPTJ010000015.1, read on the forward strand.
GTATAAATGATCGAACAACGGTTAAAGAGTTTAGTTATAATTTCTATATCCCAAATAATAAATGCCATTGGGCAGAAGAAGATCGTTATTGTGTGTTGGCTAATTGGGATGAATTTATCAAGGAACCAGAAAAACACATTGAATTAGCATATGGTAAAAGAAATGCATCTATTTCTGAAAAAACCAAAACATATCCAGATTGATGTTTGGGTGTAAGGTCAAGTTGATTTGAATTAGGAAGTAGATGCATTTATAACCAAGAATAAATAAAAATGAGCCATCCTAAAGAGTTGCAAGAAAGTCTTGAGAAGTTTAGAAGCGATCACCCCAACCCAGGAAGAGTAGCTTTTTTAATGATGAATTTTGAAAAAAGAGATTTCTATCCTCAACTCGTTGAAGCTTTAAAATTATCCTTTGAAAAACAAAAAATTACTTTACTACGTGCAGATGATAAAGAATATCATTCAAATCTACTTCTTAACATTAGAACCTATATGCATGGCTGCGGTTTTGGTGTAGCAGTATACGATAAAGTAAGTAAAAAAAATTTCAATCCAAATGTTTCAATGGAAGTAGGGTATATGCTTGCTATGAATAAGGAAATATTATTTCTGAAGAATAAAGACTTGGATAATTTGAATGAAGATCTTTTGGGAACTTTATATAAGAATTTCAACACCTATAAAATTCAAGAAACTATCCCTAAAAATGTTAATAAATGGCTGGATGATAAAGGTTTTTGTTATAAGCAATACCATTGCTATATCACATTAAGTATTACGGTTGCAAAGATCGCATCCTGTATTACTTCTGTTGATAGTATTGTTGAAGATATAAAAGGATATGCTTTGAGTGATGAAAAACCGAAACTATTACGGCTTTATCCATCTGCTGAGTCAAATAATGCCATATTAGTTTTTGAAGGAGATATTGATTTTTACGAGGGGTTTAAAAAATTACACGCAAACAATAGGATACATCTAAGCAATAATGAAATAAGCATTATTGATGTATCATCTAAACCACATACAATTATACCATCAGATATTATAAATCCATTTAGTACCGAAAGGAATACTACCCATTCTGAAAAGGGTTGGACCTGGCAAATATGTCGTAGAGAAGGTTGGGATGGTGATAGATCAGTAATTGGCGATGGTAAATTGATTCTGGGTGAAGCACTAAGCTATAAAATAGAAGATAGTAAAGTATATCTTACTATATCCTCTGATAATTATTTAGTTGCTGTTTCTAACCATATTAATTTCTCTCATTTATATTCCACTAAAATAAGAGCACCTCTTTGGTTAAAGCCTCATTTCAAAGTTAGAATTCTTGATATTATAACAAGTATTGTTGCATTTGAGGATTTAACTATAAAACCTACCCTTAGAGAAATCATTTATGCTAATGTAAAAAGTGTTGCATACTTTATAGATAATAAAAATTCAAAAGAAATTCTTGAATTGGTAGATTTTTGTGGAGCTGAGAATGTTGAAGTTGTTTGATAAGGTAAAGCGATTAGATCCTCAATACTAGAGAAGAATGATGAGAATTTCATAAGAAAATAGGATGTTTTAGTCATGGTCTGAAGGGAAATTCTTTTCGAGTTTCATTTTTACCCTGTTCTTATGGGTTTTGTTACTCTAAAATACCTTGCAGGTTGATAGATGACCACCATTGGTAACTTCAATACAATCTCCGTTCTTGAAATCACTCAGTCATCTTCAGGAATAATTATATCTTCGATTGGATTTCAATTTCAGTTTTGATTTCGATTCCCATCATAATGCATAAAGAAATTGATCCAGATATTTCGCGAAAGCCTCATAATAATAGGTAGGCATACGAGCATAGTGACCACTATGACAAAGAAAGAGTTCAAAAGACTAAAATTAAATAGGTAATGGGCTATTAAAAAAGAGGTACCTCCAAAAATAATACCTACAGGATAACTCACATACATCGCTCCATAAAAAAAGGAAGGTTCAATTTTATATTTGGTACTGCAATGTCTACAGCGTTCGTGCATTTTAAGCGTATCTTGAAGAACAAAAGGATTGGAATTCTGGTACATTGATTCCTGATGACATACCGGACATTTCCCTCTAAAAATGCTGTAAAGCTTTGATCCCTTTAAAAATCCCATAAAGATGTGATTAGATACTGCAAATTTAAGCATCTTTGCAGCAAAATTTCGGTAAACGATGCTTAATATTCATAACCTTTCGGTCTCTTTTCAGGGCGAATATCTTTTTGAGGAAATCACCTTTCGCTTGGGTACCGGTGATCGCGTAGGACTGGTAGGAAAAAATGGTGCCGGGAAGTCTACAATGTTACGTATTGTATCTGGTGAACAGGAATATGATACTGGTCAGATCGCTATTGAAAAAGAAATAGAAATAGGCTTTTTAAAACAGGATATAGACTTTATCGAAGGTCGAACCGTTCTGGAAGAATCCTATGAAGCTTTTTCTGAAATTAAAGCACTGGAAGCCAAATTGGAAACTATCAACATCCAACTTGCTGAACGTACCGATTATGAAAGTGAGAGTTATAATCAATTAATGATTGATCTCAATGATGTACAACAACAGTATGAAATTCTGGGGGGCTATAATTATAAAGGTGATACCGAGCGTATCTTACAGGGTTTAGGATTTCAACGAGAAGATTTTGAAAAATTGACCGATACCTTTTCAGGAGGATGGCGTATGCGTATAGAGTTGGCTAAACTCCTATTGCAAAACAATGATATCCTATTACTCGATGAGCCTACTAATCACCTGGATATTGAATCTATCATCTGGTTAGAAAATTTTCTTAAAAATTATTCGGGAGCTGTGGTCATTGTTTCTCACGATAAGATGTTTCTGGACAACGTGACCAATCGTACTATTGAAATTTCGTTAGGGCGAATTTATGATTACCCTAAACCATATACCAAATATCTCGTTTTACGCAAGGAACTTCGGGAAAAACAACTGGCCACACAGAAAAACCAACAAAAACAAATAGAACATACCGAGAAGCTTATTGAAAAGTTTCGTGCCAAAGCCTCAAAAGCCACCATGGCACAATCCCTTATCAAAAAACTCGATAAGATTGACCGCATTGAAGTTGATGAAGACGATAATAGCGTGATGACCCTTAATTTTCCAGTATCTGTTGTTCCGGGGAAAGTCGTCATCGAAGCTGAGCAGGTCGCAAAAAATTATGGAGCTAAAAAAGTACTGGAACACGTTAATCTATTGGTAGAACGTGATAGTAAGACCGCTTTCGTTGGTCAGAACGGTCAGGGTAAATCCACATTGGCTAAGATTATCGTAAATGAAATTGAATATCAGGGACATTTAAAACTGGGACACAATGTACAGATAGGTTATTTTGCACAAAACCAGGCCGAATATCTGGACAATAGTAAGACGGTAGAAGAAACGATGATTGATGCTGCAGATGAGAAAACCCGTCCACGTGTTCGTGATATTTTGGGTGCTTTTCTATTTAGAGGAGAAGAGGTAGAGAAGAAAGTAAGTGTACTTTCTGGTGGTGAGCGTAACCGTCTGGCTTTGGCTAAACTCATGCTACAGCCCTTCAACGTTTTGGTCATGGATGAACCCACCAATCATCTCGATATTAAGTCTAAAAACGTATTGAAAGATGCCTTGCGACGTTTTAACGGGACGCTCATTGTCGTGTCTCACGATCGGGATTTCTTGCAAGGATTGACTAATCGTGTGTATGAGTTTAAAGACTATAAGATCAAAGAATATCTAGGTGATATCGATTATTATTTGGAACGACGCGAAGTAGTAAGCTTACGCGAAATAGAAAAAAGAGATACTCCGCTTAAAGCGGAAATACCCAAACCAGAATCTAATAAACGCTCTTACGAAGATCAGAAAAAACTCAAATCCCTCAATAATCGATTAAGTAAGGTCGAAGCTAAGATTAGTGCATTGGAAAAAGAAATCGCCGAGATTGATGTAGAACTAGCTGTCAATTATGATGCGACTATAGCACAGCCTAATTTTTTTGATAATTACCAAAAAAAGAAAAAGGATCTAGAGCAATTGATGGAAGATTGGGAACAGATTACAGAACAGTTGGAAGAATTGCCTCAGAAATAACATTGTATTGCTCGGAGTAATTCAATGATTTCGAAAAACCATCTAATAGGGTTATGATGAGTTTACTTCTTGTTCTTTAAGTCTGGAATAGTGATATAGAAACTACTTCCTTTAGATACTTCAGACTCTAGCCATATTTTACCTCCGTGAGATTCAACAATTTTTTTACAATGAGCCAAACCAATTCCGGAACCTTGAAAATCCTCTCTTTTATGTAGGCGTTGAAATATCCCAAAAATACGATCTTTATGTTCATCGGGAATACCAATACCATTATCGGTAAAAATAAACTTCCAAAACGCCGTAGAAGTGTTGTCTGTATTCTTGTGGTAGCTACTGTTGATATGAATAATGGGAGGTGTGTTTATTTTGCTAAATTTAATACTATTGCTGATAAGATTCTGAAAGAGTAGCCGTAATTCTATTTCATTACCCCAAATTAAAGGAAGATTTGCGTGATGAATTTCTGCTTTATTTTCGGCAATAACTATTTTTAAATCAGCTTTGATTTCATCTATTATTTGTATACAGTTCACATCTGTATAGTCTGATCCTCTACCCAATCTGGAATATTGAAGTAAACCATCTATGAGTTTTTTCATGCGTAAACTAGCCTCTTTGATAAAACCAAGACTTTCTTTTCCATCGTGATCAAACTTATCGTGATATTCTGTTTTTATAAGATCAATAAAACTGGATACCGTATTTAAAGGTTCTTGTAAATCGTGACTTGCGATATAGGCAAACTGTTCTAGTTCTTTATTTTTTGATTCTAATAGATTTGATTGTTTTGAGATTTCAGAATGTTGAAATTCTAAACGTTTATTAAGTTTCTTATTATTTATAAAAGCTCTGTAAATTAATAAACTAGCAATTAACAATGTGCCTAAGAAGAAAAGTAAAAGAATATTGTTTTTCTTTTGATTGGAAATGATTATCGTTTTCTCATTTAGTATTTTTTGTTTTTCGGCTATATCAGTATTTTGTTGTTCTAAAACTTTTTTCTGTGTATCCAATTCATTTTGAGTCGTTTTAATATCTTCCTTATATGTTGCAATTTGTTCAAGTTGATGCGCAATGTTTTTCTCAAGTTCATTGGCAAAAGCAATACGTTTTTTTAACTCTATATCCTTTATGACGCCATCTACAGTAAGATTTTTAATAGAATAGTTTTTTTCAACTATAACATCTTCTTTAGAGGCAATCTCTTTTAATTGTAGTTCTATGATTTCCTTTTGGAATTCATTTTGTTCCTCTACTTTGGAAAGTTTTTCTTCAGAATCTTTATACAGATCCCTCCATTTATCAAAAGAAGCAATCGCAAAAGTCTCCAATGAAGACGTAACATTTAAATTGGCTTTTTTAAACAATTGTTTATTAATTTCATATTTGAATGACCCATCAACACGCACCATATTAATCATAGAAGAATTATAATCATAACCTTCTGTTATTAATAGGATTTGTTTGTGTTGTGTTGTCTTTAAAATAGATTGTGTATTAAAATTGTTCTTTTGATTTGCATAAATAATATGTAGGTTATCTATTTCATCAATACTGTTAATGCGTTTTATCTCAACAGATTTTCCATAAATACGACGGACTATAGCCATTTGATTTAAGGTTTGGATAATCGGATCAGAACCCATAACACCTATTATAAACGTATCTATTTCTGCTATAGAAGGCCAAATCACCTGTTGAGAAGAATTGAAAATAAAAAGCGCACGTTGTTGTTGCTCAACTTCAGTATTTTGATTTTGCCCTGTACCAGTCCATATCATACTTAGCATAAGTATGAATGAAGTTAGATGCGTTCTATATTTCCCAAATAATGAGACCATCTATTCAAAATTTGATTTGTAGTCCAACAAATAAGTTGGCTCCATTCACATTAAATTGTTGTACGCGCCTGCTATAAATAAACTGACCTTGTCCAGTTAAAGCAGAGTGGTTAATAGGATCAGGAAATACATCAAAAATATTATTACCTCCAATATTAAAATTAACAGTATTGTTCAATTTGTAGGAGATAGATAAATCTGTTAATAATTTTGGAGAGAATAGTTGGTCTCTGGATTGTGGCAAACCTGTAAACTCATTTACCACAAAAACATCAGGTGATGTGTCTAAGGGAAAAATAAATTGAACCGTACCAAAATAAGTGTTTCTTAAGAGAAACCTGAATTTGTTAATGTCATAGGAAATTGTAGAGATGAATTTGCTTCTAGGCTGCGACGAGATCACTCTAGCAATTTCTTCTCTACTAAAGAAAATGTTTTCCAAACCTGTATCAACAAAAGGTTGAGGTACATCTATAGCACCTTGTATTCTGGTTTGCGTAATGTTTCCGGATAGAGATGTGTTTAATCGACCTCTGCCTATAGAAGTTTGATAGTTAAATGTAGCATCAAAACCATTGGTTTGAGAATCTAGAGCATTTGTGAATAATTGGGCAATATCAACGTTAAGCGGATCTAAAATGTCATCAAAACCTTCTGAAATTCTTCCAGAAAGAACTATTCTGTCATTAATCTGAATATCATAATAGTTAAATGAAAAAGTAAATTTTTCTCCAAACTTGCCATTAAAACCAGCACTGAAGTACCTGGAAGATTCAGGAGTTAAATTATTTGTACCAAAAGATCTGGCTACTTCACTTTCTGTATTGAAAGTGCCTATTAGAGCAGGTCCGGTTGATATAAATTGTGAGCTTATATTTTGAAAGAATAATTGGTGCAGTGATGGCGGTCTGCGCCCGGTATTATATCCTAATCTCAATCCGAAACTTTCATTGAAATTATATCTTGAAGATATTTTCCAGATAAGACCATCAAAAATATTTCTATTTGACATATTCCTTCCAGCTGCCTTAAGAAATAATTTATCTGTCAATTGTGCATCAACTTGATAAAAGATGGAATTCAGGGTTCTGGAACGATTTATAGCGTTATTTGTGGATATTCCAGGAAATACCTGTACGCCGGGATCACGCGGGATTTCCTCTCCTAATTCATTGATAAACGTTGCTCCTCCGTTAATAAAAGAAGCTTCTTCTCCGGAGATTATGGTGTAATTTTCTCTGCGTAATTCTCCGCCAAAGGAAATGTTAACTCCCTTTAACCAATCAATATCTTTATTGATGTCAAAATTTGTTGCGTGTTGTGTATATCTATAGGTTCCGGCAAAAAAGTCACGAGGTGAATCTGAACCTAAAGAGGCATTATTAGAGTTAGATATATTAAAACTAATACTGTTTGCTCCAATGCCATGGCTAAAATCTATTTTCCATCCATTGTGTTCACTTTTGAAACCGGCATAGACAGAATTGTCGATAAGATTAGTTATAATTTGTGGAGAAAATCCATTTGGGAATAATTCTGTAACAACATCACTTTCATTAATAGGAAAACGATAAAAACCTCTTGATTCACCGATTCTGGTATTTCGTAAACCGTAAACATAAAAGGAAGTTTTATTAGAAACTTCAAATTCACTATTTAAAACAACAGAAAGGTTTTCTGCTGCTGCATTTCCTGCTTCAATAACTCTTCTCCCTGAAAACCCTGTTTGCTCAAAGAAGCTGTTTTCTTCTATCAACTGATTATCCAGCGCCTCATCAGCAGCAAATATTCTACCTGTAAAATCCCCAGATCTATTTGTAGATTCTCTATTACGATATTCTGCAGAAAGATTGACAAATCCTTTTTTACCTATCGTAAAACCAGTATTTACTCCTAGAACATAAGTCTCTCCATCACCTCTTGAATTTACTCTGTTTTTACTAAATAGGGTGGTTTCGTTTACATCATCTTTTAGGATAATATTAATTACTCCGGCGATTGCATCAGAGCCATATTGAGCTGTTCCGCCATCCTTTAATATTTCAATTCTGTCTATAGCCGTTACAGGTATGGCATTAAAATCTATACCTGCTGTTCCTCGTCCTACAGTACCATTAACATGTAAAAGAGCACTGTTGTGTCTTCTTTTCCCGTTGATTAAAACTAAGATTTGATCTGTACCCAGACCTCGCAAGGCAGCAGGATCTACCTGATCCGTACCATCAGAAATAGTTTGTCTGGCAGAATGAAAAGAAGGCACAAGGAATTGCAATACTTGACTTAAATCATATTGTGTAGAGTTAGCAATATCCTGAGAGGTGACAACATCTATTGGAGAACTTGCATTAAAAAGAGATGTTATTGTATTAGAGTCTATACTTATGGGCTGTGTTGAAGAAAAACCAGTTTCAAGCATAAAATCTACTTGCAGGTCTGCATCTTCAGTCAAAAGAATACTTTTTGAAACTGTCTTATATAGGGTGTAAGAAGCAGTAATAATATAATCTCCGTGTGCTATTTCTAGCACGTAATTACCTTCTATATCACTATTTGTGGATATTCCAGATCCTTCAATAGTAATACGTGCTCCGGGAAGATTTCCAAACTGATCAGAAATATTCCCATAAATCTTTCCTGACTTTTGAGCCTGACAAATACCCAAAATTAGGATACAAAACAATATAGTTAGCTTAAATTTCATAAACATACTTTAGGAGAAATATGAATAATAGATTTCAAATAATAGATATGTGCGTATATAGTTAGGCTATAGCATTAGATTTTTTTTTTTTTTGAAAAATGGAAAAAATAGTCTCTATAGTTTCATGAGTAAGCATTTTTTGCTTTAAAATTTCAACATAAGGGTATGACTTAATAAGGTCTAATTTTTCTTTGTTCAGATCTACTTCCATCATAACCATTATTAAAGTTGATGCTAATTTGAGAGAGGGTTCTATTTTTTTTAAAAATGATATGCCACACATTACAGGCATATTGATATCAAGAAGAATTAAACTTGGGATATTATTTGAAGATTTGATACATTCTAATGCTTCAGAACCATTTGTTGCAGTTATAATCTTCCCTTTGAACCCCCATTGTTTCAGTACATGTTTATTGAAGAAATTAGTAGCTTTATTATCGTCTACTAAGAGTATTTTGTCAATTGACTTATCCATGAGTATAAGTAATTAAAGTGCTGTTTGGGTTGCTAAAAGTTTTTGAAATACTTCATTTAAAATGCTGATATCTATGGGCTTGTTTATAAAGTCCAATAACTTTTTGCATTTTTTGAATTCATTGATGTCTTTAGGTTCAGTTGAAGTGGATAATATTACGATCTCAATTCCTTGTGTTAGATTCTGTTCTAGTTTTTTGAATTCTTTTAAGAATTCCCAACCGTTCATAGCAGGCATATTAATATCCAAAAAGATAAGGTCAGGTTTGCCATTTTTTGAATCAAGACAATTTTTAATATAATTTAATCCTTCGGAACCGCTCTGAACGGCAACTATAGTAGAGAATTTCCCATAATTGCGTGCTATTTTTTTATTAAAAAAATTCGTTGCTTTATCATCATCTATAAATAAGACATTTTTAGGGGCTTCTATCATATACAATTAAAAATTAATTTATTGTGATCTTAATTAATTCACAATCAAATCATTTCAGTAAGTTGTTTAAGATCATCAAATATTAGTTCCGTATGATGGAAATATTATTAAATGCGTAGATAATGAATTTAACATAATTATAAGCTTTGTGATGCGAAATGCATCACAAATAACGATCAAATGTACAAAATAAACGATTAAATACGCAATTCTTTCGTTTTTACATTTATGATTCCCCCTCAAGTAAGTTATGCTTTTGCATATGATTTTATGTAAATATCAGAGTTTTAAACAGTAAGTTTTTGATTTTTAAGACGCTCCATTGCTTTTACACATTAATTATGGTATAAGTTTGTTGTTAGTTTTATCAAGTAATTACGTTTAGGTTATATATAGCTAAATTGATATAAAATGGCATATAATATTTTAAAAGAAAAAATTGA
>CAZPTJ010000016.1:0-25757 GCA_964589085.1 uncultured Flavobacteriaceae bacterium
TTTGTTTATAAATTTTTGACTGCACCGGTACTTTTATAAAATAAAAAATCCGGCGTTCTAGCCGGATTTTCGTTATTGTTACTTTTTATATCTCTATAGTCACAATACATTATATATCCGGCCAACTGTTACACACAGTTGCTTTGGAATATTTGTATATGTGACTTGTCTCATGATCTTTGTTTTAAAGATTGGTTAAAATTAAGACTTTTTTGTAAAGTATCGTTAATTCCTTTAGATTATAATTCGACTATAACTGTTTTGAAGTATTTTTAAATAAACAATATGCTCAATATCCCATCCTTATGAAACTAGATTCAGGTTTTTTTAAAACCATCATTAGACTTTTTTTAATTGGTATTCTTCTTCTAGCATGCAAAGAAAAAGATATTCCAAAACAAGCATATATACAGATCACTACAGATGTCGATAGTATTGCTTATGGAGAGTTAATGAGACCACAGGAAGGTATTTTATTATGGGATAATAAAAAGGATACTATATTTAAAAACGAAAATGGAAATTTTGTCATTGAAGTCCCTTTAGATCAACCGGAATTTGTACGATTAAAACTAGGGGAAGATCGTTTTAGAATGATTTTAATGCCTGACGAAAGGTATGACATTCAAATATCTAAAGGTATTCCAAGTTTTAGTCAGGATAATGCAAATGGACAACATGCTTTTAATAATTCTAATAGAGAACCCGCTTTTTCATTTGATTTTATAAATCTCTTTACAAATGATACCATTCCTGAACAACTTATATCCCGCATTCGTAACTTAAAGAATGATGAGATGGAAGTAATATCCGGGCTCAAAGAAAATCTGGAAATAAATGATGCTTTTTATGAACTGATTAAGAAAGACATTGATTATTATTATGCCAGTACGCTAGTGGCTGTTTTGAATTATAGAAAGGGACAAGACCTCCGTCCATTTGCTCAAGAAATTGATAATTTGGTTGAAAAGACTTTTGATGAATACGCTAATCCCGAAGGGGTATTGCCGATGTCCTGGCTTGGTTATACGGAGGCACGAACGCAAATAGCAATTCAGAAAAAATGGAACTCCCAGGCATTGGCAGCAAAGATTGAACAAGATAGTCTGGACTTTGTTTATGCAGATATTATTAAAAATACCTTTTCAAAAAACTTTCAAGAAAGACTTCTTGCAGATTATATACTTAAAACAGCAAACCAACAGCGTTTTGAAAAAAGTTTACTAACACTTTTTACTGATTTTAAAACCACTTATCCTCAAAGTAATTTTATAGAATATCTTGAAAAAGATATAACAAGTATTCGAGAATATCATGAGCGCATAAAGGCGGATCTCCCAGTGACAAGTACACTTGTTACGTATAGTGGTATTAATAATTTTCAGAGTCTTTTGGACAAATTCAAAGGGCAAAAATTGTATATAGATATGTGGGCAACCTGGTGTGGTCCCTGTAAGCAAGAATTTAAATACAACAAAGAAGTGAATAAGGTTCTTAAGAGTCATGATTACAAAAAATTGTATATCACTTTAGACGAAGTCGATGCCTATGACAAATGGATTGAAAACATAAAATATTATGAATTAGAAGGATATCATTATTTTGCTAATAAAAAGGATAAAGAATTATTTAAAGACTTTGAAAAAAATTACTCTATTTATAAAGGGTACATTGCAATACCTCAATATCTATTATTAGATGAAAATGGAGTACTTACCACGATAAATGCACCAAGACCCAGCGCTTATGTAGAACTTGAAGAAGTTTTGGCAACCGCCCTTTAAAAAAGAATTTATTTGATACGTTTGACCGTATTATGTAATTAATCGATATTTTTTGCATTAAATTAGTGTGCAAAATCATCGATATATGAAACTCATCTTAGTTCTTTTTGCCTTGCTTTATTCGTTGGGTATATATGCGCAATCTGATGTGCATATCAATGCAAAACGCCATCAAGACTCCCTAAATGAAGTATACATCAATCCTCAAACCAGTATTCTTTCTAAAAAACAATTGCTTGGATTTGAAGGGCTTGAGTTTTGGGACATTGAAGAGAAGTATCGTATTAAGGCTACTTTTGAACCCGCCTTATTAAAACTACCTGTTAAGATTGCTACGTCCACTGGAATCCCCAGAGTTTATCATACGTATGGCACTATTTTTTTTGAGATAGATGGGGTATCCTGTAAACTAGAGGTATTCCAAAACCCTAAGTTTGTAGCTACACCAGGGCATCAATATAAAGATCATCTGTTACTTGGCTTTACGGACCAAACCAGTGGTGATGGTTCTTATGGAGGAGGTCGTTATGTAGATATGCTAGTTACTGATATCCGTAAAGACGATACGGTATTTATTGACTTTAATAAAGCCTATAATCCCTATTGTGCCTATACAGAAGGATATTCTTGTGCTATACCTCCAGACGAAAATGATTTGGCCGTACGCATAGAAGCTGGAGTAAAGAACTATATAAAATAACCATGAAGTTATACCACTCTCTTTTTGCTTTTTTCGTTACGATATCTGTGTTTTCACAAGAAGGTACGCGATGGGAAATAATTGAAAACAATGCTATACAATGGAATGTTGAAGGATCACAATTACCGCATACCGACAATATTGAAATGTCTGGAAGAAAGGTTTCAGGAATCATTAGTTATAGCGTTAATGAAGAAGGAGAACTAAGTCTGGAACGCCAGATTATCTACCCGCAATTACATCCCTATATTAAAGAAACAGACCCTTGGTGGCAAGCGTATAGAGCTTATGTCAATAAGACCTATACCGATGAGATATTGCCCAAATTCTATATTGGAGATAAAGAATTTGTCCCTGGCGCATTAAAACGGGTTGTGATAGATGGAATTATCACTTTTGAACATGAGGCAAACGCTTCGGGTTTAACGCTTTCGCGAAAGCTTTTTCCTTCTATGGATAAACCTTTGTTTAGAGAGCATTGGGAGTTTATCAATCATACCAGTACGGCCGTGGCCCTTACTCCTCAGGATTATTCCAGCATTCAAAAAGTAAGAGGAAAAGAAGGTGAAATGTTATCTGGTGTTATGGCGAGTTCCAATAGTGAAATAGAAATCCCTTCGGATGCTATCAAAATTGCTCCTGGTGAGTCATTTTTGTACAAAATTCAATTTTTTGGTGCCGGACCTGATGAACGTCTCGAAGGTGTTTTGATTGATGAAACGGCGGCTCAAAAACGAGAAGTTCGCGCTCGACAAAATTTTCTACACCAGATGGCTACTAATCTCATATTAGAAACCCCTGATCCAGTATTGAACCAACTATTTGAATTTTCTAAAATTAGAGCCTCCGAAAGTATTTTTGATTCTAAACTTGGGGCAATACACTCCCCTGGAGGAGGACGATACTATGTAGGGATATGGGCCAATGATCAGGCTGAGTATGTAAGTCCGTTCTTTCCATATCTGGGTTATAAATTGGGTAATGAAAGTGCGATGAATACCTATCGTGCTTTTGATAGTGTCAAGTCGCCAGACTACGAAAAGATACAATATGCCTTTGAAGTAGAGGAACTAAAACCGCCATCAGCTTTGGATCGGGGAGATGCGGCAATGATTGCTTACGGAGCTAGTCAATATCTATTAGCACGGGGAAATCGAGAAGAGGCCGAAAAAATATGGCCGCTTATTGAGTGGTGTCTGGAATACAATCACCGTCAGTTAAATGCGGCTGGTGTGGTACGTTCGGAGTCTGATGAAATGGAAGGACGTATTGCTACAGGTGATGCAAATCTATCAACTTCTTCATTGTATTATGGAGGGTTACAAAATGCCATATACCTTGGAAAGGTATTAGGAAAGAATAAGGAAACATTACATACGTATTCCCGAAGATTAAATACACTGGGTCCGGCTATAGAAAATTATTTTGGAGCAGAGGTTGAAGGTTTGAATACTTATAAATATTATGAAGCGCATCAATATTTAAGACATTGGATTTGCTTACCCTTAGTCATGGATATTAACGACCGAAGTGAAGCCACAGTAGAAGCACTTTTTGATCGTTTGTGGACGGATAATGGAGTGCACGTCGAAAAGAATAGTGATGATGAAAACATCTCTAAGATATTTTGGGATCGAGGTACTTTATATGCGCTTCGGGGAACTTTTCGTGCCGGTGCAACAGAAAAGTCTTTAGAACGATTACAACAGTTTTCTACGAAGCGATTATTAGGAGAACGAGTACCTTATGTCGTAGAGGCATTTCCTGAAGGAAATATGGCACATCTCTCTGCAGAGAGTGGTTTGTATTGTAGGGTTTTTACAGAGGGGCTTTTTGCGATTACACCGACGAGTTTTAATAGTTTTAGTATGCAACCCAGGCTTCCAGATACATGGGATACAATGGCATTACGACATATTCGGCTGTTTGATAAGGATTTTGATATTGAAGTGCAACGTGATGGAGAAAAAACACGTATTCGCATCATAGATCATATAAAAGGGGAGAAGCTCTTAGATAAAAAATATGATTTGGATAAACCTATTCACTTTAGTTTTTGAAGTCTTTCGAGTTATAGGAATTGCTTTTTAAAATTTTAATTCTTCTTGTTTATCCCAAAGACCCCAATAGGCACCGACATCCCCTTCTGGTCCTGCCTTCCAGGATTCATCAAAAGAAGAGAAATAGAACAGCTCTATATTTTCTTTTGCGGCCCAGATTTGTGCATTAATAAAATATTTTATGGCGTTTTCTCTAGAAGGGAAAGCTCCTTTTAAGTTTGTTCCATGACTTGGCCATCCGGTTTCAGTGATAATTACTTTTTTACCTTTTGCCGCCTGACTAGCCTGTCCAAACATCTGTTGCATATGGGTTAGGGAATTTTCGATATCGCAACCTTCCCAGTAGGGATAACAGTTTGATAATATCACATCACAGGCATCGGCAATTTTTGGGCGATGTGAAAACTCATAATATGCATCTACATAACCCACAGTTGTATTTGGAAGAGCTTCTTTAACTAGATATATATAATCGAGCAATTGGGCTTCGGTTAGGTCACCACGATACATGACTTCGTTACCAACTGCAGCAATATCAACACAGCCTTCCTGAGCTAAAGTGATAAGGGCTTCAATCTCGTCCTCATTCTTCTCCAGATCATCACCCAACCAGGCACCAACCATGGTTTTAAGTCCATGCTTATGTGCCAGACGAGGGACATATTCGTTGCCCTCGATACAAGAAAAAGAGCGCACCCATTTTGTATAGGGTTTGATGATTTTTATTCGTCGTTCGACCTGGGTTTCTGTAATACGATCACCAGGTTCTTGTCCATCTTCATACATACTAAAGCATAAACCATGCATACCATTCTCCAGCGTTTGACGCCAAAGTTTTTCTAATGCAACAGTATCATACTTATTAAAATCGACACTTTTGTGCTGGGTAAAATCAGTATTAGCTATTAAAAAATCGTGTTCTCCTCGGTATGACATTATTCTGCGGTTATCGATTCATTTTTGCGTTTTTCTAATTCATTTCGTACTTCATTTGCCCGTTCTTCAGTAAGGTCATAGCTGCTCATAATATAAATAGCACTAAGAACTCCAGCGATAGGTAATAGAGTATAAAATGAACGAATACCCGTAATAGATGCTTGAGTCACATTATCTGGATCAAAGCCTACGATGGCTAGTATTAATCCTCCAAATAATGCAGCTATACCATAGCCCATTTTAACCATCCACCAATAGACTGCGCCTAATACTCCTTCTCTACGTTTACCTGTGTTTAACTCATCAATATCACATACATCTGCAGTCATAGACATCATCAAAGTAAATAGACCACCGATTCCAAATGAGTGAAAAGGAAGCGCATACAAGAATAGATATGGCTTGTCAGGAACAAATAAAAACCAGAATAATATATATCCTACAATTGAAATCCATTGAGATATAATAAATGTTTTTTTCTTTCCAATTTTATTTGCCATAAAAGTCACCAAAGGAATGACGAGGAATGTAGTAGCTAAAGCTCCTACAGACCCGTGCATTGAAGGCCAAATACCTGCTGCAGCCTGATTACTGTTAAACATATAATGCCAAATGATAAGGGGAGTAAATGCTGCAATGACATTAAAGGAATTAAATACTAAAAAAGTTGCAATTGCTATTTTCCTAAACTGTGGTATTTTAAAAGCCGCCAGCGCATCTTGAAATATTTTTTTGATACTTTTTTTTATGTATCCAAAATTTACAGGCAGAAAATCGTCTCTATCCTTGGTGGATTGACTCTTTATAAAAATCGCAGGAATTAAAGCAAAAATAGTACAAGGTATGGCTACGTAAATAGATAGCTTCCGTACTCCGGCTCCAGCTCCGGAAGGGAACCATTCTGGATCATACAAGAATACCCAAAACCAGGGAGCAATAACCCAAGCCCATTGTCCAATCCACTGCGCGATAGCCATAATACTGGTGCGTTCTTTAAAATCATCACTCATTTCATAGCCTATAGCCACATAGGGTACACTAAAAATGGTCAATCCCAAATAAAAGACTAAAGACCATAAAAAGAAATAAAAGAAATTGAAAACAAGCCCGTTGTCTTCATATAACTGCCACATAGCTATATAAGCTATTCCCATGATGATCCCACCTATAAAGACATATTGACGCCTACGTCCCCATTTTGATCTGGTATTGTCTGAGATAAATCCCATGATGGGATCTGTTATGGCATCAAAAATACGAGGCGCAAACTGGATAATACCCCATAAAATAGCTGCAAATCCCAAATCTTGAACCAATACGATGATAAAAACCCCCAAAGCAGCAGGAAACATTTGATTGGCAAGCATACCAAATCCAAAAGCAACTTTTTGACCTAAGGAGACTTTGCGTGTAGTTGTAGACATATTTTTACTTTTTAATTATCAGTTCTATTATTACTGCTTGTCATTAATGATACTATTATTGATTTGGGATGAGTATAGTTTGTAGTGCCTGTCCATCAATATGAAGGTTCACTATTTCTTCACCTAGTATTATTCTATAATCTTTAGGGCTTTCTTCTTCATTAAAAATGACTACTGCAATAGCATGGTCTGGGTTTTTTGCAGCGGTGACCATGAATTTTTTATTCTCTGGTTTTGTAGTTTCAATAACCTTGGCTCCTGGACGTATGTATTTGCTAAAATGGGCCATGGTATAATATAAAGGAGTAAAATAGACCTCATCATTCTCTTCATCTACAATGACCGGAGCGGCACACCAATTTTTAAACCAGTTGGGACCTCCTTGTTTATTAAGTACCATATTCCAATCTACCCAACCGTCAACCCAATTGTTAAGACAACCTATAATATCTCGTGCATAACGATTTACAGGCGCATATTTGGGATGTAAAGGCTTATCTTCTTCTGGAGCCCAATCCCATCCCCAATCGGTGGATTCTTTACTCCAATACCACATATCATCCTTCCAGGCTGGAACTTCCGAATCTACACAGCCTTCGGTTTCTATTAGGTATTTATTTGGAGCTTTGTGATGTGCATATTGTAACTCTTCTGGAAATACTTCATAAGTGCTCTCATACCAATGTATTGCAGTACCATCAAAGTACTTTGATGTTTCTTCAGTAGCATACATAGCATCTACCCATTCTTTAAGTCCTTTTCTATTTTGATCGTACCCAAGAATTTTTAAATCTCCTTTGCCATCGGTTTTCAGTTTAGGGCCTAAATGATGTTGGACAAAATCAGTCATTTCTTTAGGAGTAAAATGCATGCTTTCCCAATTATTCCCATTTCCGTGAGGCTCGTTTTCTACAGTAAATCCCCATATATCAATACCTTCTGCTTGGTAAGCATCTACATATTTTGAAAAGAACAATGCCCAGGTATCATAATACTTGGGTAATAATTTACCGCCTACCCAATCTTTATTATCCTTCATCCACCGCGGTGCTGTCCAAGGTGATGCAAAAATTTTAAATCCTTCTTCAGAAACCGCCATGGCATCTTTGATCATAGGAATCAAATCATCACGGTCTTCATCAATCGTAAAATGTTCCAACTCCATATCATCTACAACCTCAGCATACGAATAATTAGTTAATGAAAAATCACAGGAATTCATATGGGTTCTGGTCAGGGAGTAGTTTGCTCCGGCTGCACTGAAATAGGCTTGTAAAATAGTATCACGATTTTTCTTGCTCAAACGATTGAGTAAATAGGCAGATGATTCTGTAAAAGCTCCCCCAAAACCTGTAATCGTTTGCAATTCTTTT
The DNA here is from genome assembly GCA_964589085.1 of uncultured Flavobacteriaceae bacterium. Lineage (GTDB taxonomy): Bacteria > Bacteroidota > Bacteroidia > Flavobacteriales > Flavobacteriaceae > Dokdonia. Next base: position 8,278 of record CAZPTJ010000016.1, read on the forward strand.
TCAGGAGATAGTAGAATGTCTATAGGATTATCTGCAGAAGAAAAAGTAGAAATAGGAGTTAGTTTATTCCCATTTGCAGCTGTTTCATAAACGTCTACTTCTAGTGTTTGTTCTGAAGTACAAGCCATACACATCGTTACTAAAACTATTAAACTATATATTTTTAGTTGATTCATAATTAATAACTTACTTGAAGCATTTGATTTGATGGAGGCACTTGCACTTCGTGAAGTAGTGCTTCTTTATCTCCATTAAAAGTCTTTGTTATTGGGTTTTCTCCACGAGTCAGACCATTAAATACTTCTTGATCCACCAAATCCCAAAGCGCATATTTCGCTTTTCCGTCTACGGTAAATAATCCAAAATGATTTTCCGACCCATCAGGGTTCTGGGCATCTTTCCAGGGTTCATCAAAAGCTTCAAAATAAAAGCAGGATATTCCCTTTTTCAAAGTCCAATCCCGCATATGAGTATAGTATAATGCTTCTTTGTATTCGTCTGTTGCTCTGGATCCATCAGGACCATAAAGACCATTAGAAGCACTTGCCCAACCTGTTTCTCCAATGTGAATGGGTTTGTTTAGCCCTAAGCTTTGCATATAACTAGCAACACTATCATATTGTTTAATGGCATATGTTTGTGCGCGTTTCATTGCGGCTTCAATTTGTTGAGACTGTGACCAGGTATTTTCTTTCCCAAATACCCCCCAAAAAGCAGGATTATAATGGGTGTCATGCATAGGATAGGTATGGATGGAGAGGTAGTCTACTGCTTTGATAAGATGCTCAAGGGCTTTTACGTGATATTGACTTTCGCCTCCTCCCCAGGATGCAAAATTATCGGAACTGGTAATCCATAAATCCTTTGGAAGTGCTCCTTGTTTTTTAAGGTTTTGTAAATGTGTAACCCATTTTAAAATAACATCTGGTTGAACAAAATAAGCGGCAGCCCATTTTACCATAGCCTCATTGCCTACGGCAATAATTTTTACAATATCAGGATATTCCTGAGCCAGCGCGACTGCCCTCTTAATTTCGGCAGCATTATTGGGACTTTCTATTTCATGATTTGGTGTCTGTTCTGTCCAGGCATTCAAACAATCTATCCAGGCACCGAGCATGACATACATTTCAAAATCAGGATCTTCTTGTTTAAGTTCTTTGATTGCTTTTAATAGATTAGATGCTTGAGCCAATTGAACATTATAAGTTCTTAGTATTTTAATATTCATAGCCTGAAGAATCTTCATATCTTCTTTAAGATCTGCTATGGTAGGTTGAATATCTCTGGAAGTCATACGGTATCCACCATATGAGATGGCTAAATAGTCAGGGTTTCCTAATATAGCTGCTGCGGTCACTTCTTTACGTATTTGTTGTTTTTCAATCTCTTTTTCTTGAATATTATCTTTGCAAGACGTTATAAGCATAGCAAGTACCACTACAATCAAACTGTGTTTACAGGTTTTCATAATTTTTATGTTGCTCAACTATTCTTATAAAAATTTAATTCTAAAATTAGGTGTGATGTCCTTTAGTCATCATTGTTTATGCTTTCGCGAAAGCATAAAAAACGTCTTTTATAGTATGTCATAGCTCTTACTTTTATTTTAGATAACTGCTTGTTATTTCTGCGTGTATTTGACTTATTTCACCCGTACGGTTGAATACCTGTTGACTCGTTTTATGATCTAAACTTAAACTTTCAAATGTTTTAGTTTTACCATCTTTATAAAGTACTTCCAATCCTTCATTTTTTGAAATACGGTATAGTATAGGTACTTGACAATAGGTAAAACATAATGCTCCCTTTTGCACAGATATCTCTTGCTTTTGATTGAAAACATCTACAAAGTTGAAGGTTTCGGGAACAGTCAAAAACTCCATTTTCCGTAGCATACAAGGGTTGAATAACAGTTTGCCATCTTTAACGAAAACACCTAATTCTCCAAAACGACTCAAAATATCTTCTTTGACCTGTCCTGTCATACCTGGTTGTTGCGCTCCCTTTCCTGCCGGAGTATGCGAATAAGGATCGGTAGGGAAGGCACCATACAGTTTAGGCGGTTTATGGACACCGATACCCTCGTTTATTTCATAATAATGCTCCAATAAGCGACCTATAACTTCATCACTTTCATCTGTGGCAATGGCTTTAAGACAACATTCCTGTACGGCTAGGAGTAGTTTAGATACCATATGCCAGTAAATAGATCCAAGGCCTTCGTAACCATAAAATGTTCCTGATCGTCCTGTAAATGCTTTATGGTTAAAGACTTCTTCAAAGGTGTCAAGTAAGAATTGTCGATCCTTATTAACAAGATCATGATAGGTCGTGTTCTGTAGCGTATCTAAAGCTTCATTAAGTCTTTTTGCATTATTAAAACTTCCATTAAAATGGTAAATACCTTTGATATCTTTTTGAATGATTTGTGAATTACCATCCTTAAGCAATTCCTGAAGTAGTTGAGATTTATGAATTGCTGCTTCCGGAATACTATTCTTCTCAAGAAAACGAGGTAAATTCTTATTGGGATAGAGAAGATAACTGTACTGATCTTCTCTGAATAACGCACTATTCTTAAGGCCATCCAGTAATGCAAGACTATCTTTTGAACTTAAATACCCTGAACTTAAGGCTGCAACCTGACCTTCTAACATTTCATCCAGATAACTGATCGTAATTTCCTTGCTGCCTTTGACACTCATAAGGTTATAGGCGTGATACAAATGATCAGAACGTTTATTTGCTCTTAGCGTGTGATCAACATATTTTAATGTCACCTTGATAAATTTAGCAAGGCTATTGAGTTGGAGTATATTCTTTTGCCCTGAAAAAGCATTTTGATAAATTTGACCTCTATAGGTGCTGGCTGCAATACCTAAATCATCTAAAATTGTTTTGCGATCTGTATCTGATATATCACTTGATAAGATATCTATATTCGTGTTTAATGTGGACGCAAGTCTATTGTAAAATGTCAATAATTCAAGAGATATTTCAATTTTTTGGATTGTACTATTGGCTACAATCCTATCAAAAAACTTAAGGAATCGTCTTAGATAACATAGGGTAACCATAGACACACCATTCCCTACTAAAGCATTATTTGCATCGTTCCATTCAGGGCGCTGGGTATTTAACCAGATACCGGCTTCTGGAATAAAATTAGATATTTTGGCTAATAGCATAGCCAGTATTTTTTCTATGAAATTTACGTTGTGAATTTGGTTATTGGCATCTTGTAAAAGTGCTCCATCAACACCTATTTGAGTTCTTAGTGCATTTATTTTTTGATCTAAATCATAATCAAAAATGATCGTGTCTTTTGGATTATCAAGAATATCCTTATAGTCTTTAATCTTATATGGGACATTTGCATAAACAAAGAGGTCTATATTAAAATAACTATGGAGTCTACCCGGATTATGATTTTCGATAATCTCTAAGAATTTGAGTAGATAGATAATCTGATGATCTCCCCAATATCCTATATACGACCAGGGGTCATGTTCTTCAATAACTTCCCAATCAAACCCATCTTTTGTAACTCGATATGGATTATACCCATCAAAAGTCGTAGCGTTTAGGAACTTATGAATCATACTTTCAATAAACTCGGGGTAGGAGAGTGCCAATGCTTCCCAATTTTGGAAGATGTCTCTCCAATTACCTTCATAATCCAGAATTTTAGACCCATCTATTTCATTTCTGGTATTGATTGAAAATTTATTCCAGGGACGACTCGGATCACCGTGCCTTCTACTGAATTTTAATGGCATATATTCCAGACATAGTCTTCTATAATCTTTGTCCTGACTTTGATATGCTATTTCTTTTAGTTGCGAGAGTAAAAATTGTTCAGGAAGCTGTTTTAATTGCTCTTGAACATTTTGAAAAACAATAGTATTTGCTTGTGCCAGATAGGTGCAGAAATCCCATTTTTCAATCTTATAATTATCATCAAAAATACCTCCTCTCATAATATTGAAAAGGGTATTTGAAAAATGCCTTGTATTTCTTAGTTTGTTGGTGCTTAATTGTATGGCGTCAGAAGCTCCAGCGAGTTCTAATAGATTTGATGTACCTCGATCTATGTCTTCCTGAATAGATACTGCTATATTAGTATCTGTTCTTATTTTTTCTGAGATTTCTGTAATGGAGTTAATCGTTTGATTTACATCTGCAATAAACATCCATTGGGTTTGTTCATTAGCGGTCAATTGTATGTTCGAACATACAAAATAGGCTCCTTTTTCTGCTTTAACATCCGTTTCTTGATGAATAGGTAATCCACTTCTGAAACGATCCAGTTGCAAGGAAGAAACTAAGTACTTAGTGTTTTTGAATCCTAATGACCATATGATATTACTTTTTAATGCCTCACTAGGTTCTGCTTTATCTACAATAATGGAGCTGAGCGCATAAATTCCTATGCCCGTTTCAGGTATAAGTTCATTTCTTTTATAGGCATCAACGAGATTACTACTTGCGTTTTGCAGTGCTTCTCCAACTCCATATGGAATGATATTTTGAAGCCCATCTATAAGTTCTATATTAACGCTAGTATCAGTATCATTTATCAATGTAACCTTTTTTACAAAACCGTAGGTGTCGCTGGAATTCCATTGATATCTGTAGGTTAATTCTAAGTCCAAATTATGTTCTTCAAACACAATTTTATTACCGAGATCGTTTTTATACAGATTTCGTTTTATGTTATAGACCCCTTTATAGCGATCTGAAAATGGCTCCCATAAAAATACTTTGTTCTTTTTCTGTACCTTAAGTATTGTTTTACTTCCCGTTGTTTCAGTGGATTCTGTAATCTTATCGTCTGTATAGTATGGAAATAGCGCATGATCTGAATCTTTACGACCAGCGGATAGTCCACCATTACTTGAAATAAACATCCAGTGATTTGAATTACTAATGAGACTTATAAAAAAAGGTCTCATTTGATCACTATTAGAAATCTTGTAATAGGTTTCATTGTCAAAGGAAATAAGTGTTCCTTTAATTTCTTTCTCTTCAAAAGAGGCTGCTTTATTGCCTATATAAAGGGATTGTTTTATCATTAGTGGTTTTTAGTTAATACCATCTATTTTCATAATTGCAAAATCATTTAAATGTGGTGTCCAAAATCTTTACGGCAGATTATAAATATGGTGAGTACGATTTTCGAAAAGATTGAAGGTATTTTTGCTAAATATGGTTAGTTGTTATCTAGAGATTAATATGTTGTCAAAGGGTTATTTGTTAATTAAAGGGCCAATCAATTTTTCAAATCATTGACCCTTATAAAAAGTATTTTTATTTAATTTATGATTTCATATACTCGTACATAATCAACAATCATTTCTTGAGGGAATGCCGTTGTTGGCGTTGTGTCTCCAACAAAAGTTCCTTCTACAGCTACATTGAGTAGTATAAAGAAAGGTTGTCCAGTACCTTCGTTGCCATCAGCATCTACATCATCAAAAACCCAATCTCCACCTGCAGGAACGTCTTCTCTCGATATTGTATTAAACCGTACACCATCAATAAAGAATTCCACCTGTTCTGGTCTCCATTCTATAGCATACTCGTGAAATCCTTCATCAAATCTGTCATTATCAAGATCAAAAGAACTGGTAAGTGCCTGACCGGCTGAGTAACCAGGACCGTGCATGCTCCCATGTGTTCTAAAGGGTTCTTGACCTCTTTGTTCGGTGATATCTATCTCTCCGGGGAAAGGCCATATTACGGTATTCGGATCGTCATCAGGTTCAATTTCAATATTGGCGCCTAGCATCCAAAATGCAGGCCAAACACCACGCCCTCCAGGCATTTGGATACGTGCTTCAAAACGACCAAACTGCTGGTCAAAATTACCTCTGGTATTTATTCTTGCTGAAGTAAAATTAAAGCCTTGAAAAGGCTCTCTTCGTGCAGTGATCACCATATTTCCCTGACCGTCTAGCGAAATATTTTCCGGACGATCTGTATAAAATTGGGATTCTTGGTTTCCCCAACCATTTACACCATTACCGATATCAAAATTCCAGATATTGGTATTGATAGATTGTCCTGCGGTACCTTCAAAATTATCTTCAAATACAAGTCTCAGGCCCGATGCCGGAATACCAACATCGCTACCTTCGTCATCTGTACAACTACATACAATTGTGAGGGCAAAAATAAAGGTTGCCCATTTAAACATTCGGTTTTTCATTTTCATATTTTTCAATTTTTCTTTTTTTTTAATTCAAGAGTAGGGATACATTGTCTAATACCAGAACACCCGCATCTGCTCCTAAATCAAATAATACACGGCTATTGGTGCTACCCAAGGGAGGAGTCAATGTAAGTGTATATGTTTGTAAGTCTGATGTGACGGTTACTGTTTCAATGGCTGCTTCAAAGCCTCCTTCATTAAGACCTATGCCCGCTATAATTGTTCTACTTCCATCTGCCATAGAAGTGGACGCATCAAAACTTAGAGTGTAGGTCGCTCCACCAGTAAGTTCTACTGGATGACTTAGGTTTACATCAAATGGGTTTCCTGAAACTTCATTATCAGATAAGTTAAAGCTATTACCACCATCTGTTTGTACATTAAAAGCATTCCCAAACCAGGTCACCATTCCCTGTTCAAAATCACCGTTAGATAATAACTCATCACCGCCTCCGGTCATTCCATCGTCTTCTGCGATTAAAACAACATTGTCAATTACTAAAACGCCATCATCAGCTCCTAAGTCGAACAATACCCGACTATTTGTGCTACTTTCTGGCGGTGTTAAAGTAAAAGTAAACGTTTGTATATCTGAAGTAACTGTAACCGTTTCAATAGCTGCAGCAAAGCTTCCTTCATTGATTCCTATTCCCGCAATGATGGTTCTACTACCATCTGCTACAGAAGTGGAGGCATCAAAACTAAAAGTATAGGTCGTTCCTGCATCAAGAGCAACAGGATGACTTAAATTTACATCAAATGGGTTTCCTGAAACTTCATTATCAGATAAGTTAAAGCTATTACCACCATCTGTTTGTACATTAAAGGCATTTCCAAACCAGGTCACCATACCTTGTTCAAAGTCTCCATTAGACAGTAGGTTATCTCCAGTATTTCCTCCCTGATCGCCACCATCATTTACAGGGTCTGAACCTATAATAAATAAATCATCATAAAAGTACGTGGATCCATCTCCTGCGACTTCTGGAATAAACTCAAAGAAAACAATAACCCGATCATATGCTGTTGCCGGATTTAGCTGTCCTGTAAAATTATATATCAACTCTTCCCATTCATTGGTAACCGTTGTATTCACATCAATAAATACCTGTGAATCTCCACCAATAGCTTGATTTTCCAGCGCAATTCTTATTGGGATATCTGCTTTTGGAGAAAGCGTTTTAATACTTAATATTTCTGATGTAGAAAAGTCTATCGGTGCTTCCAGATTAAGTAAAGTGCCTGCAAAAAATTGTGCGCCTTCTGTTTTTGTAGACCTTAAAACTGTTCCAGTTTGATTAATGCCAGAGGGGTTAGGATTAGCCTCAATTGCTGAAGCGGCGCCTTCAAATCCTACTATGTCGTAAATTAAGGTTGTTGATTCAAATCCTACTGGTAATGATACTTGCGAAGCCTGAGAATCATCTACATTTGGAGAAGGAGGTAAGGGTTCCATGCCTATAGTTAAAGACCCTTGGGTAGGAGAGCCATTTAAGGATGCTGTTATTACTGCAAAGCCTTCTTCACTTAGTATGGTTACTTCTCCAAGTTCATTGACTGATGCTACGCTTTCATTACTTGAAACAAAATCAAAATATGCAGGAGCGGTATTCAACCTGATCAATTGTGAATTACTGTTTTCTCCACCTGTCACATTATATTCTGTAAAGGCATTAGATATTGTAACAGTATCTCCTATATTTCCAGAAGTTACTTGATCTTCTCCATTTTGAATCCCTCCGCCATTTAATGAAACTAAATTTGTATTTTCAAATCGTATTTCGTCTAAAAAGATTGTATATCCGACACCACCTGTACTGGCGGTTCCAGCAGCAAATAAAAACATGCCTCTTTCTTGTACTAAGCGTGACGCGTCAGGGATAGGGATAAAGTATTTATTCCACCCTGTGCGCAATTCTATTTGTGTGGAAACAGGAAATGTATCCGTATCAAAATCTGTCCCAAAGCCTACATCAAAGGTTGCTGTAGTAGTTCCTAATGCATAAAAAGAGAGTGTATTGAATTCAGTTAGATTACGGCCGGCTCCTCGATCTAAAAATATACCTCCAATAAAGTTACCATCAGGATCATTTGGGGTTGGAACATCAATTCTAATCGATGTATTACCTTCAAAAACAGTAGTATTGTCTGTGCCAAACCCGTTTGTATTTGCTCCACTGTTTGGATCAAAGGATACAAAAAACTGATCTGTAAGATTTACAGGGACGTCTGTGAATATCTCAGCAATACTAGGGAAAGTAGCTAATTCTAAATTTTCATCATCAGGTTGACAACCATTAAAAATGATGAGCACAATAATCGCTTTCGCGAAAGCGTAAACGTTCTTATTATAAAATATCTTTTTCATGGCTTTTTATTTTCCGATGTTAATATGAATATATGTTCTTATTTCCCACTCATTTCCATTAGGAAAACCTAGATCAACGGGGTCCTGGAATTCAAATCTTGGTGAGAAATTATCTAGGGAACGCCAGGTATACCGTATACCTAAACGAGTATTAGGTAAAATGAACCAATCTTGTTTACCCACCGTTGTGGAAAGATCAATTTTAAATTGTAGCGGGAACGTAAGGTTGAAATCACGATGAAAATCAAAAGGCCCCCAATCATCTATTTTTACTTCTGAAATTAATTTAAGTTTCTTATAGATGACGCGTAAATCTGTTCCATATCTATAAATAACTCTATCATCACTTCCACGGGCTTGTCCATTTCCTCCATAGAAATTAGCAATAAAACCAAATTCAGGATTTATTTTGGAGACTACTCTACCATTGATTTCCCATAAGTCTTCGGCAGAGGGAGCTGCATCAAAAGCAACAGGTACCCGACTATTACCGAAGAACCCAATTGCCGCATCTTGTGTAGTAGGTAGATAACGATATACAAAACCAAGGCTAGCTGCAAATTTTGCATCTTCAGCTCGGTCATTATCCCATTCGTAAAACCAGGATCCTGGAGTAGGGTCGTATGTCAATAGTATTTCTCCTGCCGTGGTACGTCTATTTGCTCGAACAACAAAGGGATCTGAAATGATATTTCTTGCTCGTGCAGGTGCTGGAGAGCCTAATGGAATAGGATCTACAAGAGGCTCCTGCCATAAGAAGTTAGGAGCAATTTGTAAGTTTCCTAGGGTATACGTAAATCCAGTTAAGAAGTTTAATTGATTACCACTTCCGCTATCTTTTAATCTCCAACCTGTAAACGTTCTTGTAAGATCTGCTCCTCCATTAGCAACAAGATCTTGAGCAGCACCTTGCGCATACCAATTAAATTTACCACCAGTATATTTTATTTTTATTTTTCCACCCCAATTATCACTAGGACGTACTTCATTTACAAATACGTTAGTATTTCCATTTTCATCAGTTTGAACGACCTGATACTCTCTTCCATTCAAAGGATTACCACCCCATATACCACCTAATTCGACGTCAAATTTACCGAACTTACGTCCTATATAAGCAGTTGCTCTTCGAGTTCTTGGCTGTGGTATAGCAGAAGATGTTATACCTGCTCCACCAGGATCTGCAATATCTTCATGAAAAATACCCGCTACCGTATACTTCCCAAATTGACGTTGATACTTGGCCAATATAGCAGGGTTAGCTCCCCACCAAAGTTCAGGACCAAAAGCAACTTTAAGTCCTTTAAATTCTTTTTTCCCTTCAAATTCAAAACCAAAAGGAGCCAAACCGTTATAGAGGTCTATATTCGGCCCGTAATTGGCTTCCGGATATAAGCCGAAGAAATCACCTTCATACCCCCAATGATAATGCCCTGTTCTGTAAAAACCAGTGACGTCTGCATATTTAGTATTCCAATTAAATTCAGCTTGATACACTTGAACTCTATTGTTATCAGCTAGAGTAACGTCTCCATTGTCTGAATCTAGATCTACCGGGCGTCCACGATTCTCAAAGAAAATCTCATCTATGGGGTTTCCTGCTACATTTCCTAAAATGTTAACGGTAACATTTGCTCTTAATCCTGGTGTAGGATTGGCTTCTACACCTATATAATAAGATTCTAGATTATCAAACCCTTGTTGATCAGGGAAGACAACATTATCTGGATCTGCATTTTCTGGAGTAGTAGTACGAGTACCTCCCGTATTAAAAGTTGTAAATTCAGCTCGTAACGTGCTTATTTTTATTTTGTTGCCACCTATTCCGCTTCCTGAAGCTGCTTTATCACCACGGGCTCTCAATACGGCATCAATGATTTGAATATTATTGAAGTGGTTTTCTACAGACTCGGCATTTACTCCTAATCCATATGGATTTAATTGGTGTGCTTCCTTTAAGGCATAATAAGCAGCTCGAGGATATAGTGTATATAACCCTTTTCCATTAGTTGGTCCCTTGGCACATATACCAAACCATTCTTCATTCATGTTATTTTCTCCTTGTACAAAGTCTTTTTGATAACCACCATTTGCCCATGAAGCATTATTATCATGAATATCAAGGTTTTTAGTTTGTCCATATTTCCACCAACCGTCACTGAATTGAAAGGTGAAACCACCAATGGAATTGTTTGATTTTCCAAGACCAGCGGCATTGGCATAAATTTCCTTCCAATTCCCTACCATATAATAGGCTTGTGCTTCCTGATCTTCTTGATTTTGTATCGCATTAAATGCATCTGCGCCGAATTCTGTAAACAGTATTGGTTTTCCATATTCTTCCTTCACACGATCAAAAGCATCTCCAAAGGAAATTCCACGATACATATTAGTACCGTAAATGTCTATGTCTTTACATTCTTGGGCTATAATGTCCAGAAAGAGTAAATCACCATTACAGATGGCAACGGGATGTGAAGTAGTTATTTGTTTCATTGCAACAGAAGCTTCGTTAAAAAGCTTGTACATTGCTCTGGCACGTGGTTTAATCCTACTATTTTCTTCGGGAACATCCTCAGTTTCTGCTCCATCCCAAAAGAGGCCATAGTTGTTTTCATTTCCTAATAAAAACATTAAAATACCAGGGGTGTCTTTAAATTCTCTGACCATGGCTGTTGTCTCTTTCAATAAAAGTTCTCTTACGCGCGGATCTGAATAATCTGTAGTAGGAATCCAAGCTCCATCCAGTGTAAGTCCGTAACGCCCAAATGAGTGATTGATCATGGTATAAATACCATAAGTCTCATAGATATACTGTACCCATTTTGGTTTTACACCTACATATTGTCTTATGACATTTACTCCCATATTTTTAAGCAATGCCATTTCTGCATCCAAAGCCGCTCTAATAATATCATCCGATTGATTCCAAAATTGGTAAGAAGTTGTAGCTACAGTTTGGCCAATGGGTATATAATCCCAATTCATACCATTGATCATAAGTTCTTTCCCGTCTACTATTAACCGCATACCATCTTCTGCATTATCTACGGTTACTTTATTGGCCTGAGCTAATAATGATGTTGAGAGTAGTACTAGGAATAGTTTTAATAAATAATGTTTCATAGATCTATTAAGTTTAGTGGTATTTTTTACATCCTATTTATGAGGTGATGTTTTTTAAATTATCAGTTCAGGTCTTTAAGTAAAAATATTATTAAGAATTGTGAGTATCATTATATGTATAGTCACAAAAACTATACATTTGAATATATTATTACTCTTTTTTTGCGATATCCATGCATTTAGCCCACTAATATTGCGAATCTTAACATTTTTGAACTTTTTCTTATTTCAAATAAAAAAATGCTCGATTAATTATGTGTAGTGTTAATATTATGTTAATGTTGTATTAATGTTGTGGTATCTTTTGTGGTTATTTGACCTTTAAGGTAGCTTATTGATATTTAAAAGTAGTTTTGAAAACTACAAATCCCGCAATTATGGATAAGATAAGTCCTTATATAACCTAACGATTTACTTTAATTCATATATGTAATACATATTTGACTTGCAAGGAAAAAAAACTTGAGATAGGGATTTGATGAGTAATTATCGGATTTATTTGTTGAACTGAATAGTGACCTAATATCTAATAAAGATCATACGTTTAATGCAACGATTTTTAATTAACATTGGATTTTTAATATTTTCTTTAGTCTGCATAGAGGCTCAAGAACTTCCTCCTGTTGTTAACTATCCACCGAACGTATATAACGCCGATAACCAAAACTGGATGCTTACTCAAGCTTCAGATAAAACCATTTATATAGCAAATAATAGAGGCCTGTTGGTATTTAATGGAGCACAATGGGGTTTATATCCTTCTCCTAATGGGACTATAATTCGTGGTGCTAAAGCTGTGGATAATAAGGTTTTTACTGGCGCCTATATGGATTTTGGGGTATGGGATAAAAACGATTCTGGAATATTAGAATATACTTCTATTGTTTCTAAGAAAAAAGTGAGTATGGTGGAGGATGAACATATTTGGAATATAGAGCATTATGGGCAATATGTACTTTTCCAATCACTCGATCGTATTTATATCTATGATATGATAGGTGACAAAATTCAAATGATTACACCGGATAACCAGATATTTAGATTGTTTTTGGTAGGTGATGATTTGTTTTTCCAGGTAAAAGAAGAAGGTTTATATACTGTTGAAAAAGGACAACCGCGTCTATTTAATGACAACGCTATAATTAAACGGGAACGTCTGATTAATCTATTTAAAATTGACGGAAAATTAATTGGAATTACAACGAATAAAGGGTTTTATGATATTAATGAACAAGATGCTGAACCCTGGAATGTCCTGGAAAATGATCAACTACAACAGATAACGGTATATAGTGCAATCCAGCGTGAAAATAAATCTATTGTTTTAGGAACTATTGAAAATGGAATTATTCAACTTTCTCCAGATGGTACAGTACAATATCAAATTAAAAAAGGAAGTGGATTAAATAATAATACGGCACTTGCCTTATTAGAAGATGCAGATGAAAATCTTTGGATTGGTTTAGATGCCGGTATAGACTGTGTAAATAGTCAAAGTGCTTTTCATCAGTACATTGATTTAAGTGGTAAGCTAGGAACAACATATGCATCAGCAGTATTAAATGGATATCTTTATTTAGGAACAAATCAGGGATTATTTTATAAACGTGAAAATTCTACAGATGCGTTTATAAGAATGCCGGGAACTGAAGGGCAAGTCTGGAATTTAAGAGTTATTAATAACACCCTTTTTTGTGGCCATAATAATGGGACTTATATTGTTGAAGAAGATAGACAACAATTAATTTCAAATATCGAAGGAACCTGGGATATTAAAAAAATACCTGGAAAAGAAAACCTTCTCTTACAAGGCAATTATGATGGATTATATGTTTTAGAACAGAGATCCGGTGATTGGCAGGTCAGAAATAAAATTGAAAACTTCGTTAATTCTTCCAAACATTTTGAAATTACAGAAGAAAATAGAATTCTGGTGAGTCATGAATATAAAGGCGTATTTGAATTAAAAGTTGATGCTCAATATAAAGGAGCAGAGGAGGTGCAGGCACATACCAGTATTAACATTGGGGAACATTCTAGTTTATCCAGATTGGATGAAATTATTTTTTATGCAAATAAAGATGGAGTTTTTGCATATGATGTTGCCAGTAGAAATTTTAATAGAGAAGAGACGTTAAGTAGCATTTTTATCAATGATGCTTTTGTGACCGGGAAGCTTATAGAAGATCGTAATAAATTATGGGCTTTTACTAAGGACAATCTTATATGCATCACCAGAGATAAACTAGATGGGGCTTATGCAATTAAAGAAACACCAATACCTATCAATTTAAGGAATACTGTTGAAGGTTACGAAAGTTTTATTGAAGTGCGAGAAAATGAGTATTTATTGGGGACATCAAATGGATATGTAATTGTAGATGTTTCTGAAAATATAGTAAAGGATTATAAAATAAATCTGACAGAAATAACAGTCCATAAACTTGGAGATACACCCGAACTGATACCATTTACAGCAGATAGTGAATTTCCATCACATAAAAACAATATTACCTTCTCCTTCAGTGTGCCAGAATATGATAAGTTCCTGACTACGGAGTATTCTTATTTGTTAGAAGGACAATATGAAAACTGGAGTTCTTGGTCCACTAATCCCAATATTAGTTTTGAAAACTTACCACATAATACATATGTGTTTAAGGCAAAAGCGCGGGTTGGAGGGCAAGAAACTACTAATGAATTGCAATATACATTTACCATTTCAAGGCCCTGGTATTTGTCTAATACGAGTATTGTTGGTTATATAATACTGACCATTTTACTCTTTATAGCATTAAACGGGTTCTACAAACGCTATTATAAAAGACAACAAGAACTTGCTCTGGATCGTACTAAAAAAGATATGGAGCTCAAAGCTTTGGAAAGCGAAAAACAAATTGTAGAGTTAAACAACGCTAATCTTAAACAAGATATTGATTCCCGTAATAGAGAACTCGCAGTGTCTACAATGAATATGATTAACAAGAATAAGACACTTAATGCCATAAAGAATGCACTCTTAAAAACTGAAAAGGTCGAAGACATAAATGCTATTGTAAAGTTAGTAGACAAGACAATTGAAGATGAGGAAGATTGGAACTTTTTTGAAGAAGCCTTTAATCATGCAGATAAAGATTTTTTTAGAAAAGTAAAGGAACAACACCCATCGTTAACCGCTAACGATTTGAAATTATGCGTGTATCTTAGATTGAACATGTCTTCAAAAGAAATAGCGCCTTTATTAAATATCTCCTCACGCAGTGTGGAGATAAAACGGTATAGATTGCGTAAAAAACTGCATTTATCCCGTGACATCAACTTAAATGATTACTTCATTAACCTATAGAAACTACAACACAAGGTTAAAAAAACTCAACATGACTACAACATCACCATAATTCTGTTTAAGAATTATGGTTAGCAGTAATATCCTCTATAGGTTTAATAGCCTATGGATAGCGCACTACTTTGCAATTGTTTAATAATTTGATAATAAACAAACCTAAAAATTGTGGTGTATGTTTTTTGTATAGGTCTTATTTAAGGATCCATCAATGATTTGCACTTAAATTTGAGAAAATCGAAACGTCAATAAAATATCTTCTAATTAGAATCTTAACTAAGAACGATATTTTACTAAAGTTTTAAAGAGATTGTTTAATATTTATCAAATATATCATTATGAAAAAAATTACTTTATTAATGTTGCTTTTAGGTTTTGGAGGTGTGTTTATGAATGCACAAAACCTATTAAGCAATGGGGATTTTGAACAAGGTATGATGACTTGGTTTGGAAATGCCTTTAATGTACAAACAGATGGAGGAAATAGCTTTAACTTTTCTGATAATGAGATTTCAGGAAACCCATTTGATGTAAACTTGAGTCACCCTGTAGAACTTACCGGTGGAACAACTTACACTTTAAGTTTTGATGCATCTACTTCTATGGAAGATGGAAGTAGAACAATTATAGCGGGTATCGGTCTTAATGAAGGAGGCTTTGAAGCAGCCATTGAAACAGTAACCGTTACCTCAGATTTACAAACATTTGAACTTACGCTCACGCCTCCTATAGGCAGTGCAAATAGTCGTGCATTATTTGACCTAGGAGCCGATGACGGTGTATTAGTCATTGATAATGTAGTGTTAACTGTTGAAGATGGTATGATGGGAGGTAATGAAGATGAGTTATTATCTAATGGAGATTTCGAGCAGGGAATGGTGACTTGGTTTGGGAATGCCTTTAATGTACAAACAGATGGAGGTAACAATTTTAATCAATCAGATAATGAGGTTTCAGGAAACCCATTTGATGTAAACTTAAGTCATCCTGTAGAACTTACTGGTGGAACGACTTATATATTTAGTTTTGATGCTGCTACTTCTATGGAAGATGGAAGCAGAACCATTATAGCAGGTATTGGTCTTAATGAAGGAGGTTTTGAAGCAGCAATTGAAACTGTAACAGTCACGTCTGACTTACAAACGTTTACTTTGGAGTTGACTCCTCCTTTAGGTAGTGCAAATAGTCGTGCACTTTTTGATTTAGGAGCAGATGATGGTCTTCTGATTCTGGATAATGTATCCTTAATGTTAGCGGATACAGGAGGAGATGATCCTGCGCCTACAGAAGCTGCGCCAGTGCCTCCAGCCAGAGATGTAGATGCTGTATTCTCTATTTTTAGTGATGCGTATACCGATCAACCTGATGTGGTTTTTGGGGCGTTTGCTGTAGGGACTACGGATATATCACCTTTAGATATTGATGGAGATAATTTTTTACAAATTGGTTTTGTACAACCTGATCCAGGATTCTTACTGGTAGATTGGGGAACTATTGTTGATAATACAGCAATGACTCATTTTCATATGGATATATGGATAGATACAGATTTATCAACGGGATTGGTTATTAATCCAATACTGTCAAATCATGTTGGAGATGACGGGGAAACTTCAAATTTTGGGTTAACTAATCCAGTAGGCACCTTTGGTGAGTGGATTTCGATTGATGTACCCTTAACAGATTTTGATTTTGGTACTAATGCAGGTACTCAGCAAAGAGATGCTTTAAGACAATTTGTACTAACAGTTGCTGGAGCAGATGCTGGTGCTCGTACCGTATTTATTGATAATATTTATCTACATAATGATACAACACTTAATACTGAAGATTTTGATGTGACAGATGTATCAGTATTCCCAAACCCTTCTATTAATGGAGTTTGGAATATAGAAACAGCTGGTCAAAATATCACTAGTGTTGAAATCTATGATATTTCTGGTAGAAGAGTAAGTGCAATAACCCCAAATGCAAGTACAGTTGCTATAGATGCTGCACGATTTGGTTCTGGGATGTATATTGCTAATATCACTACGGTTAATGGATCACAAAGTATTAAACTTATCAAACGATAATGAATTAGTTAAGTAGTAGTAATTTTTTTTAGTTTATTTTTAAAAGCTTTCTCGAAGTGCATTCGAGAAAGCTTTTTTCATTTGTCAAAAATAAAAAAGGAATACAGGGTGAATAGATATAGCTAAATTGATATAAAATGGCATATGATATTTTAAAAGAAATTCAGCTTTTTATTCAAAATAGGAGTGTTATTTTATATTGATTTAGCTATAAGTGTTTAAACTTGAATTATGCAATAGAAAATCTATTATGTTCTGAAATCACTGCAAAACCAATCGCTGCGCTGTATTTTTTGATTTAACCCGAATTATGCATTAGAAAATCTATTACAGCTTGAATGTACTGCAAAA
>CAZPTJ010000017.1:0-25552 GCA_964589085.1 uncultured Flavobacteriaceae bacterium
TTCTTCTTCCTCCATTTTCTGCACCCCTTCCTTTTCACATTCCGCACATTTAGCTTGTACTGGTTCCTCTTCCTCCATAGCCTGTACGGGTTCCTCCTCTTCCATGGCTTGCACGGGTTCCTCCTCCTCCATAGCTTGCACAGGTTCTTCCTCTTCCATGGCTTGTACTGGTTCCTCTTCTTCCATAGCTTGTACTGGTTCTTCTTCGGCCAATTCCATGCGTTGGATGGACGTTATAGCATCAGCAAGAGGTTTTTGTTGTACTTCTTCTTCTCCTTCCATTTTTTGCACAGCTCCATCTCCCGAAGTTTTATTGACAACCTGATCGGCCATGCGATCTGCTTCTACTTCATATTTATCCCCTGGAGTACCCATGGACAATTTTGTTTGGACTCTCGGCTTAAAAAATGAATCTCCTCCTACGACCTGATTGGGCGGAAGTTTTTGCGGTCTCCGTCTCATAATGTTCCTGTTTTTTTAAGTGCTGTGCGTTTTGCTTTGGTCAAATCACTCAATAGGGCTACTAGCTGATGCCACCCTTCAGTTCCTCCAGCAATTACAGCTCCTGTTAGAATACAATCCAGTGATCTAAAAAGGGTGTTTTCATACAGCTGCCCTGTCGCTATATCAGGTGGAACAATAAATGTTTCTAAAATTCTAAAACCTGCGATCGCCAATAAAATGCCAACGGTGAACGAAGCAAAAACAGATCGCTTAAAATTTGTTTTATGTGCTTCCTCTTGTACTTCAATAGCTGCATTTTGATCTTTTCGCTTAACGACAAAAAGCTGATTAAATCGTTCTGTCAAAGCGAGAATTATAGGGAATACAAAGAGCAGCGTGCTTAGATCTATTTCTGCCATTTTTCGCAATTCGATATGTCCTATTTTTTCAAAATAAACCAAGAGAATAGCGAGTAGCATTGGAATGAGCAGATACATTTTTTTCATAATCGTTATTTTGTTTACCAATCGGTAAAAATTAATTTCTCTATCCAGGGGAGTTTGCATAATCCTATACCCCAGGGTAATTTATCGAGGAGGATATCATGGGTTTTTCGTTCAATAGTGATTTTAGGATTATCTTCTTTAAAGCTTAATAAGCCTGGTCTTTGTAAAAATTCGCTGCGTAGTAAATCGGGTGATGAATTTTTAAGAATAGACCAATTTTCGAGAATAGCCTGAAGCAGTTCTTCAGACTGTTCTTTTATGAATTCAGATAAAATAATATGTCTGTTAATAGGCTGTTGTATTGGAACACCGCAGAGCATTTTTTCAAACAACATATCACTTTCTAATTGTTGTTCCTTTTGAGTAGCTATATAGTGCAACGCGTGAACAGCCAATTCTTTATTAATTATTTCCTGGTTTGAATCAAGCAGTTTGCAATTCTCAAAAAAGTGTTTGATAAAAGGATGGACTATAATCAAACCAGCATTTTGAATTTGATATGTTCCTACATCTTCAAAAATCATATCATCAAGGTGTAATGCACTTGAAACAGGGGAAGATACCTGAGGATTACTCGATGGATTGTCCTCTGCGAAGGCAGCAGAGGGAGTCTTGAGCATATTGTTTTCCTGATGTCGTTTTGGAGAAATCTCGTTGGACTCTTGGGGTGTTGTGCGCTGTTGTTTTACATTGGACGTATCTGTCGTGGTTATATCCTGATTTGGTGAGATTTGCTTTTCTTCAATATTACTTGCAGGCTTAGAAGATAGACTGTCAGTTAATTCAGAATCCTCGTGTCTTCTTTTTCTATTTTCAGAAACAGGAAATTCTGTTTGCGTTGTGCTTTCTATTTCCGATTTAGGAGTTTGTGTCTTTCCTTCGCTTTTTTGTGATGTTAAGGAGGAATCACTGGACTTTTTATTGTTCGATTTTTGACCTTTATAAATATTGTTTTTATGGGTTGAAGAAGGCGTTTGATTAGCTATTGGATTCGCTCCTGAGCTATTATTTTCTTGCTTCGAATAATTTGATAAGACTTGTTTATTTTCTGAAGTCCTTCGTGTGAGATTAGCTTTCTGATTATCTTCTTTTATTGTTGTCTTATTTATTTTTTGTTCAATGATCCTATTGAGGAATTGGCTTTCTGAGGCAAGATCTAAGGAATCACTAATGAATAATAAGGTAGTTGCAAAGTTTTCTTCGGGAACATCTTGATCCTTATACTTTTTTAATAAAAGTGGTTCGACAACAGCTGGATTTATTTGTAATAATTGTTTGATGATAAGTATGGCCGCTTTCGCGAAAGCATAATCAGAAGGGTTTTTAACTTCCTTTTTTTCTTGAACTAATTGTCGGCGTATATAAGAAATGAGTGCTGTCTCATCTTGCGTTTGTACATAATCAATGATGTTATACCAGATGTGATTTTTCACCTCAAGAGATAAGGGACTAATGGTATTAATAAAAGAGGGACTAATGAGTGCCGCTGTATTACTTGAGGAAAAAGCTGTCGACAGTAGTATCTTTAGTTCGTGATCCGTGCATTGATAAATAAGACGTTGACATATGACTTTTTGTTGAATCAGAGATTTGAATTGATCTGGAAATACGGGTGATTTAGTGATTTCAATAATGTCTTTTGAAGTATAGTCAAAAGAGCTTTTACTGCCTTTCCACCAGGGTGTAGTTCCGTAACTTAAGAAATGATGTAAACTGCGCCATTTGCTTTCAGAAGTGTCAATATGTAATACCTTATTACTAGAAGGAACTGTGGTTATAAGGTCACCAATTTGTGCGACCAGTTTTTCTTTGATTGTTACATAACCTTCTTTAAGATCTGATTGTTTTTTTACGGTAAGGTTAACAGACACTTTAGGAATTTGGACAATGGTTGCGGGAAGATCATCCTCTATAGTTTCAAAATAGCGTTCTAAATGAGGAAATAGCTCGTCTTTTAAAAACACATCAAGATGATCCTTGAGATAATAGGCCGTTTGTGTACGGCGTGTATCTATATCAAGGAACACCTTATCAATAATATGTTGTTGAGCAATCCCCATTTTAATAACTCTTTTATAATAATGGCATTAGTATTTTACTAATGAAGCTCTTAACCTCCTTAGTAATTTGTTTATCGCTTACGTAGTCTTTAAAGTAAGTTGCGAGCTGTGAGGTGTCAAAAGCAATATCCTTCTCTTTAAAAACGGCCAGTCCTAATTGAATCCTCTTCATAATGTTACTTATAGCAACTCGTGATTTCCTTAATGTTTCCTCATCCTGACAACATAAGATGTTGAAGAATAACTTAATTTGAGAAGTATATAAGTGTGATACCGTTTCAAAAGTCTTTTGATCATTTGCATTATCCAGTATAGCTTTATGTGTATTTGCTATTAGGTTATTGAATAATGTACTCAAACGACTATTTTTTTCTCCATTCAAAAAGGTAGCAGCACTTTTCTCAATAGTGGCATAGCGTCGTATTGTGGGTAAAAGAAGACTTTTTCTAAGTTTTCCTGAAATATCTACATTGGGATTCAGTGATTCAATGTCCTTGCTAATGTTTGAACGGATTTTATCAATACGCACTTTATCAGAATCCTTAGGATCCTTAGGATCCTTTGGATCATTAGAAGTTAATAATGGGATTATTTCAGTTTCTATGAAGCCGATAATAAATTGAGGAAGAGTCTCTGTTTTTTTTATATAGTTTGTTAGAAAATCAAAGAGCTGATCTTCTGGATCTACATCAATTCCACTTTCTAGAAGTATAGATAGGCAATCTTTAAGTATAGATTGTATGGATTCAATGTTGTTTTGTGCGCTGTCTAGTTTGTCTCCCTGACAACATAATATGTTATAAAACAATATGATTTGTGCACGGAAGTATGTGGCAATCAAGGCCTGTCCCTCTCCTGCCTTACTGCTTTTTAATGCATTACCGGTGACAGATAACAAGGACGGAAATATCTCAAAAACCTGATCGTTTTGTACCCCGCTTAAAAAGGTATTAGGATTATTGACAACATCAGAATACCACTGTTGTGTCGGATTAAAAATAATATCTACCAATTCCTTAGGTGCATTTGATGGGAAATTTAAAGCACCACTATTAACGATGCCATTAAGCACTCTTAGCACATCATCAAAACAAGGGTTAGGCGCAGGATCATTATCATCTGGAATAGGATCTGAAAATTCAATTGTAGGTATAGCAATAAGCTCTTCACAAGGTCCTTTACTTACCGTTAGAACAGGATCAATTGAATTACTTGCTCCTACCGGAAGATTATAGGTTACTTTCCATTCGCGTTTCGAATCTGGCGCATCGGTGAAAGTTCTCCCATCTCCTAGGTGCCAGTCATATTCAACACCAGCGATAATTTCAGATATTTGATAAATGACATCAACTTGGGTATTATTGTTATTATGATTAACAGCTGTTGTTATTACATTAAGATCATTTAATTCCTGAGGATTGGAAATAGTAATTGTAGCTGTAGTTGGTTGCCCCTGAATGGTAAAATGAATCGCAGTTCCAAAATCAACAAATGTAATAGGATCAATTTCCAATTGATTATTTCGGATGCCTATACCGGCTATATCTTTTTCTACAATATCTATAGTTCCTCCCGGAGGACTAATGCTAGTAAAATTGATAAAGTTAACGCCGTTTGCCTCGAGACAGTGCTCATTTTTGATATTTAAGGTATTTGGAAGTGGGTCTTGAAATGTTATAGCATCAACAGGGATCGTCTCTTCGCATGGGCCATTGGTAATTGTTAGGCTTGGGTTAATAGTACGGCCTTCTGGAAGCGGCAGGTCATAAATTCTAATAAAAGTTCCCGGTACTGTTGTCTGACTCGAAGGCCTTCCTCCGTCATAGTCCATTTCTGGGGAAGCTCCATCAGGAATAGTTCCTTGTATGATATAGGTGACTGTAGCTTGGGTTCGTCCAGTATTATAGTTTATAGATCTTTCTATTTCTAAAGCACGTAAGGCCTCAGGGTCAGAAATGGTAATCGAGGCTCCTTTGTCTTCGCCTTCAATAGAAAACTTAATTTCCTGATCGAAATGATCGAAGATCGTATGGTCTATAAGAAGCTGACCGTTCTGAATGCTTAATCCAGGGATGTCACCACCAATAATTGCGATTTCTCCGCCCGGAGGACTAATATTACTAAAATTGATAGGTGTAGGGCTGTCTCCTTCAAGACAGAGCATTGGTGTTATACTAAGTGTAACAGGCAATGGACCTTCAAAGGTTATGGATTCTACCGTGATAGGTTCTTCACAAGCACCTTTGGTTATTGAAAGTGTTGGTGTAATCGTTTGATTACCAGGAATCGGTAAGTCATAAATTCTAATATAGGTGCCTTCTGGTGGATTCTCATCCGGAGCTATGCCTCCTTTATAGTCCCAGTGTGGTGGTGTTGCCCCATCAGGAATAGTTCCTTCAATGGTAAATATAACCGTTGCCTGCGTTTGAGCCGTATTATAACTGACTTCTCTTGTTGTTTCCAGAGCAGTTAATTCACTAGGATTAGTAATAGTGATGACTGCATTAGTCTCCTGTCCTTCAATAGTAAATCGTATTTCCTGATCAAAGTGATTAAAGCTATTAGGATCAATAAATAACTGTCCATTTTCAGTACGTAGTCCTTCGATGTTGCTACCATCAATGGCGATTTGACCTCCTGGAGGACTGATATTAGTGAAGTCAATATCAAACTCTCCTGTTCCTGCTTCCATACAAAATGTAGGTATTATACTTAATGATGGTACAAGTGGATCATCGAAAGTAATAGGGTCTATAAAAATTACATTTTCACACGCTCCTTTAGATAAGGTTAATGTGGGCTCAATAGTTTGACTTCCCGGAAGTGGTAGCGTATACATTCTAACATGAGGTCCTTCTTCTGTGGGTTGACCTCCTTTAAAGTCCCATTCTGAGGAAGCTTCCTCAGGAATGTTACCTTCCAGTACATAGGTTACTGTGGCCCTTGTTTTACTTGTATTATATGTTACAGAAGGGATTACCTGGACTTCGGTCAACTCTTGATGATTGAAAATGGTAATGACTGCATTAGTCTCCTGTCCCTCAATCGTAAATCGTATTTCCTGATCAAAGTGATCAAATCTATTAGGATCAATAAAAAGCTTTCCACTTTCTGTACGAAGTCCGTCAATATCACCTCCTACGATAGCTATTTGACCATCGGTAGGACTCATATTAGTGAAGTCAATATCAAATTCCCCAGTTCCTGCTTCCATACAAAATGTAGGTCTTATACTTAAAGAAGGTACAAGGGGATCGTCAAAAGTAATTGACCCTATGGGTATTTCGGCTTCACATGATCCTTTGATTATTGTTAGTGAGGGCTCAATAGTTTGACTTCCGGGAATCGGTAGATCGTAAATTCTGATAAAGGTTCCGGGTTCTGTTGCTTCGTCAGAAGGGCGCCCTCCTTTATAATCCCAATCTAATGTTGCTCCATCAGGAACATTTCCAAACAGGGTATATATTACCCTTGCTTGCGTCTGAAGCTCATTATAATTTATATCGTGGCCTATTTCAAAAGCAAATAATTCTCTTTGATTTGAGATGGTTATAGCAGCTCCGGTGTTTTGTCCTTCTATGGTAAACTGTATTTCCCGATCGAAGAAGTCAAATTGTGTTGGAATGATCACAAGGGTTTCTTCTTCGATGAAAATTCCGCTGAGATCATCATTGGCTATTTCGATAGTTCCTCCTTCTGGACTTATATTTTCAAATGGAATATGAATATTTTCTTCGGCAATACTATCGATACAGAATGTAGATATAATGTCTAAAGTAATAGGAATAGGATCTTCAAATACAATAGGATCTATATCGATGATATGAGGACATGGCCCATTATTTACGCTTAATCCTGGTGTGATAATGTTTGCATTATTTACAGGTAAATTATAGGTGTGTTCAAAGATTCCATCGCTATCAGGAACGGTCGTTGAATGGGTGTCATTACCGAGATCCCAATTGTAGCGGAGTCCATTGATACGTGTTCCTGATACATTATAGGTGACTAGCGCTTGTGTATGATTATCATTATAATCTACAGAGGTTGTAACCGTAAGTTGTACATCGGCGTAAATGACAATTTCTACAGTGGTTTCTTCATCATTCACCGTAAAAGTCATGGGTTTACTATAATGTACAGCTTCTACTGCAGATACATTCAGGAAATTAGTCCCACTTTCATCCTGAATAATAACATCGTTTATTTCGGTGCCTTCTACAAAGGCTTTGATTTCGCCATCTGTTGGTGTAACGGTAAAAGGAATCGGGACAATTTCTGCATTATCATCAAGACATACCTCGGTTAGTGGAAGACTTAAAGAGATAGGTTCTTTAGGAATCACAAAGTTTACCGGAGCACAATCTGAACAGCACAAATAGGGTAGTGCAAAGTCGGCAACAACGGTGTTTGTGCGGGTAATGTTATTTATAATAACATCGTTCTCGTCAAAATAACGTTTTCTATTATGACCAGTAAGTGCAGGATTGAAAAATAAGATATAGTTTTCTTTACGACGTATGGGTTGATTTTTTAATTCAATAGTGAGTTTTCTTCCCTGCGCTATAGCAGTACAGTAGCGTTGAGCTCCGGCTACACTCCAGATGTTATTGAGAAAATCTGCAAAATTTGAAACGGTAATTTCAATGGTTCTGCCTATCATGACTACTTCACTTAAGGGATTCTGAGTTCCTTCGGTCACACGATGTAAAAAGGCAAATCTGGTGCTCAATCTATCATCCCATAACTGTAAAGTGCCTTCGTCGCCATCGGTTCCCTGATCATCAATATTGGGTTGATCAAGAAAATCCAGTTCCATAGTTACGGTTTCGTAAGTAGGTTCATCAGTTGCTTCTTCTGTTATATATGCCATGACAAAGGTTCCTCCTTGTGGAACACCTCTGCGGTGACGTAAACCGGGATGTTTTTTAACAAATTCAGAGAGTTGAATCTGATTTAAAATTTCTTGTTTGCGCTTTTCAATTTCCTCAAGAAGAATAGCGAGTTTTTCACCAGAACAGCATACAAAGGATAGCTGATTAATAAGCAATCCTAAAATCTGATGCAGGGTGTCATCAAGTGCTACTCTTTGGTAGGTGACTTTTAAACGTTTTACCAGATCGCAAACTTCTTGTAAGGTAAGCTCATAGGTATCTATAGTAACCAAATCTATTTGAGCAATGTTTTGAGGAACTTTTTCAGTAAGGACATAGGTAGCAGCCATAAGATCAATGGCATCATAGACTACCAGGTCACGTATGACCTGAGCTTCTTCTGTTTCTTCCCACTGACCTCCTGTGACAAGAGGTTCTATATATTCTTTTGCTGTATTTTTGATATCATTTATGGAGCCTTTTTTGTTGTCTTTGATAGCTCTTTTCATATGATATCCAATGGTACTTTCATCCTCAGTAATATTTTGGTCTACTACGTTCTTTTTATAGACTTTATCTAGTAGTCTGTTACTACTTTTTGAAATACGTTCATCAGATGTTTTGCTACTGATTTTACTGGTTCTACTTGTTTTACTAATCCTGTCAAGGGCATTTTTGGCTGTTTCCGTTTGCCCGATCTGAACTTTCTGAGTGTATTCTACCTCTTTAATATTTTTTCCTACTTCCTGAGTACTAAAACCTGAAAAGAAACTGGCTACAGATGCCAGCGTGCACTCCTGTTCTGTTGTCCAGGCCTGTAATAAAACATTAAGATCTTCAAACTGGCAACGATAATCATCCAGATCTATATTTTGTCTTGTAGCATTCATAGAGAGTACTTTGACATCAAAGTTTAATCCATAAGATTCTTTGAGATCCAGTACTTGTTCTAAAGCGTCACGATACGGTCTACCCTGAATACCTTCAATTGTTAGAAAATTAGTGTGGTCTAGAGAATAGTCTAGAGGTTTCCTTACAAAAGGTGCGGAAGATAAATGGGTTGTATGGTAACTTAGGTTCGTCTTTTGAACAAAGTTGATATACTTATTAAAGTCCCAGTGATTAATCAAGGCATCGGTGACGTGATAGTAAAAAGGAATGGCTTTTTGCCCTAATACTCCCTGTGCTTGTGAGGGCGTAATTTTGATTTCGTTTCCTTTATTTTCTTGATTATAATTATAAACTATTGCAATGACACGATGTATGAGGCTTTGAACACGTTGCAAATTGGCATCTTCCTGTCCTATAATCGGGGATTTGTAAAAACGATGACGCTGGGTTGGGAAAGGATTACTTTCGACAAGTTTTCCGAGCATGAGATGTTTCGGAAAAGATCCAATATCCGGGCAGCAATGCACATTGATGTGCAGCAATAATTCTTTGATTTCTGTATAGGTGTCAACCAAATCTTTTAAGAGATCATAACGGTACTGAAAATCTTCAGGAATCTTGGTTGCCACAAAGTCAAAAACATCTGTAATTGCCGAAGAAATAGTAGGTATCTCAAATCTGGTTAGTATGGTATCCAAGCCTAGTTTTAAATCGGTAAGTGTCTCACTTTCTTTAATGAGCTTGTAATAATTTTGTTTTAAATTTCTATAAGTATCGGTATTTATACAGCTTAAAATATCTCTTCGTACTGCAACATTAGGGAGGTTGTCATAAATCTCATACCAGTCATGAGCCTTAAAAATATCATCATAGGTGGTGAGTGTTTTTGCATCAGCAGTAGAGATCAATAATACTCTAAGTTTTGCTACTTGCTCTATACCTTGACTATCACAATTTAAAGCAGTACATAAATCACCTTCTTTAGGATAGTTCTCTAAGTACAGGAATACTACTTTATCACTTAATTCTTCTGCTGATAATGTGGTGAGTGGGGTATAGGAGTCATCATTAATCACCTCCGGTGTACCTGGAAATATTTCAAGGATATCTATTTGGTTTTCTCCATTATAGAAGAAGGGTTTGTACTTTACATTATCACTGGTATAGGCTCTGAAATGTGTATATCTTTCTACAGCATCTTCAAGAAGCTGTAGCCCTGTATTTGCTGTTTCGGTACTTGTTTCGGGTTCTATAAGGGTTAGCAAATCACCATCTGTAGTTACCCCATACCCTTGAGTGATTTCAATTTCGCGTATAGCGGCATGATATCTGATATTAAAGCCACATACAATCCCTACTCCGCTCAGTCCTATACGGGACAGGTGATCCTGATCTTCAAAATATTCTAAAAACTGATTGAGTTGTCTTTTAGTGAGTACTTGATTGTCACTAAATTTACTATACTGTGTCGTTATGGTCGCTAGCTTGGTATTCATCCTAATCTTTTTTACAGTGTTCCTATATTGGTTTGTCCCAGTATGATTTTTCCTTCCAGATCGTCGCTTTCATCACTGCAATCCAGAAGTCGGCCTACGGGGTATATGGTGTTTAAGTTTCCTAAAGCCTCAATGAAGGGTGTTATCTCAAGAGGTTGTTCTTGTTTTGGTTTTTTGGTCTTTGCCAATAAATAGTCATAGTAGGTTGTTTCAAAGGTTTCCAGATCGTTGGTTTGATTATCCAAGCGTTCTATGAGTGCGGCTTTCTGGTCTTCGATGGTTTCAATGACTGCCTCTTTTTGCGCTTCCAGTGCGGCGATTTGAATATCTTTTTCTTCCTGAGGATCGTCATTACCTTCTATTTCTGCTATTTGCTCATCCAATTCCTGCAATGCCATTTGTTTTTCGTCTTCCAGTTGTTGCAGATACTCTTCTTTAAGGTTTTCCAAATCATTTTCTCGATAGCCTATCCAGCATATTTTAGGAAGGATATGTGCGGGTAATTCTTCTTTTATAATCTGCTCCATGTATTTCCTGAAATCAGGATTAGAAAATCTATACGTATATCCTGGGATGACGATGCTCACACGGTAGGAATAGGGGTCTATTCCACAATCATCTTCACAGTTATTGGTGCAAATAGGTAAAAAAGGCGTGTTGTCATTTTCTACAACATTTGGGCGCAATAAAATGTGTTCTACCAGAAAGAAACCTTCCTCCGTAAACTTGAATTTCATAAAGGAGATGAGTTGTAGAATAGCATCTCTGACTTCCGTTTGTGTGTCGTAAAATTTAGATTGCTTAGCAATGATATAATCGGGATCATCAGAATCTTTCTCCGTATCGATAATGTCAAAGAAGTATTTTCCAGATTCTGAAATATGTACCTGTACATTTTCTATGATAGCATCTGTAATTACGCTTTTCGCGAAAGCGTCTTCTACGACTTTTGTCTGAGTTTGAATAATCTGTAAAACAGATTGATATAGTGCTTTATTTGCGGCTGGAAGATTGTTGTATGCTGTGTTTGCTGAAAGAATGATGTTGTCATTTTCATCATGTATGTGCCAACTAAATACCGTTTTATCTTCATCGCTGATCAATGAAAAGACATCTACAAAAGAGGAACTTAGGGTTCTTCGATCATAATTTTTGATTCCCAGTAATCGGGCAATGCGCTTTTGTACACCTGAGATGTTATCGGTATCCCAAAGGTTTTCTTCTTCCTGGTTGAAATAATTAAATGCTGCACCTCTTTCTGAACTTATAGCAATATAATCATTGAGAAATTCTTCCTTATTAGCAAGTACAATTTCATCTGTGGCACTGCCGTATAAGGCTTTCATCAGAAAGGCATAATCTCCA
This sequence comes from uncultured Flavobacteriaceae bacterium, assembly GCA_964589085.1. Lineage (GTDB taxonomy): Bacteria > Bacteroidota > Bacteroidia > Flavobacteriales > Flavobacteriaceae > Dokdonia. Next base: position 11,637 of record CAZPTJ010000017.1, read on the forward strand.
AACTTTTCAGCAAATCGAGCGAGCAAATGGTCTAAAATGGCATTCCTTCGCTCAATATTATTATCAAGTTGTTCAAAAAGTTTTTCTGTTAAGGCATCATCATCGTTTTGAGGGTAATCTTTAACGAGTTCGTCAAAACCTGCAATGTCTTCAACAGCCTGAGTAAAATAGGTTTTTGATAAATTGCTGTTGATAGCCAATACTTCTTTTACTTTACCTAAATGTTTAAAGTAAGTAGCGAGGATTTTATCAAAAAAGAGAAGGTAGGTTTTCAATTGTTTTGCCTGTGCCCGGCGTTCATCAGTAACGGTATCAGCAAGTCCCGAAGTACCAATGCCATAAGTGTCTGGGAAATCGTTTTGTATAGTAGTATACGTTTCTGGCGCAAGAAATGTTCCTTCAGGGAATGGTAATGTTTTTTCGTCATCACCAACTTCCTGTGCCAGTAAGGCATCTTCTTTTAGAATTTCTAAGTAGTTCTTAACCTGTGCTTCATTGATGTTTAGTGGAAGAACTCCTTTGCTGTAATTAAAGGTGCTTTTTGCGCAGAGTACGGGTTTTTTATCGGGTTGGATACATAACACCCAGTCGTTTAATGGAACCAGATTTTCATCACAGAAACCTATGGAAATATCTTTGATAAGCTTTACACCTTCAATGTTTATGATAATTTTCATAAGATCAGAGAGTCGTACCTCACTGCGTAAGTCTGCGGCTTTAAGTTCTTCTATATCAATAAATCCATGGTCGAGTGTAGGTCCATCAAATATTTGATCAGGAGTATATCCCTTGTCCAACATTTCCTTAATGGTATAGAAACGTAATGTAGTGGCAAAGTATTCGCTTATTGCAGTGAGTACTTTAGCATGAACCAGTTCTTCATCAGCCTCAGTGTGTACTTCTATATTTGCACAAACAGTGATGGGTTCTTCGTCTACTTTATTGATAGAAATAAGGTCTTCACAGAGATTTCTGTTTGCGTGATATCGTTCGCAAATAACGCTAATGATCTCTTCTCTTTTAGTGTCTTGTTCTTCCGAAGTAAGTGCTTCGTCAAAAGGATCAAAATCTACGAGAATATTATATAAGCCTTTAAATTCATACTGATCTTTAAAAGCGTCTAATGTGTCATTAAAATCTTCTGCCTTATACGATAGTTTATCTTGTTTACAGTCTACGTAAACGGTTTCTTTTGCGATACGCAACCAGCAGTTACGTACTCCTTCAATGTCTATAAAGAGTTTTCTGTAGTCCAGTGCAGTAACCGGTTTTGTTGGAAAGATTTCGGAAGCTTTATAAAATTGGCTGGCCAGACTGTCACTATCTTCTCCCGTCAGTAAATTAGTAATGGGTTGATCGATACGCATTCCTAGGTCGGTAATGGCATAGCAGAGCATTTCCAGCATTGTTCTACCGGGATCATGGGTATTTAAATCTGTCCATAAGCTACCCCCTAATGTTTCTATATAGGATATACCAAGATCTCTCAGGTAATGAAAATCAAGATCATTATTGGTGGAGATATTTTTGGGTATGTTTATCGGTGTATTCATTACTGACATATCAGGGTTTCTTGTTCTTTTATTCCTTTACAATTGGTCAATACCGTACTGATGTTATGCGTTTTTGCAGAGACTAAAATGGACTTGGGAGTTGTAGGAGCAATACGATTTTCGGGAACGATACTGTCGTTTTTCTCAACGACGATATTCTGTAGATAATCAACATAAGGTAACTTCTCCAGATAGTCGATAATCATACTTTTATGGAAGTCAACGCCAAAGACCACCGTTGTATCTGGATCAAAGGCCCAGGGCGATAGAAATTTTGTAATGTCTTCTTCCATTTTTTGAATATAGAAGCGCTCGTCATACCCTTCATAAAACTGAACTTCCAGAGTGATTTTTACTTCCTCATATTGAGGGTTAATAACATCTGCCGCAACATGCATGGTGTTGTACTGGTTGATGAAGCGCTTGATTTTATTAATCAAACTGGTACTTACACGAGGCTGATAGATGTCAAATACATTTTTGTTAATGCTATCCGGAATGACCACTAAAGTGACATATCCTGCTGCTTGATAATGATCTTTGGTGAGTTCATTTTGTACTTCGATATGAGTATGATTCAGGCATTTTGCTTTATATACTTCAGGGAATTCCTGTAGGATGAGATGTTCATAATCCCACAATGTAATCGCTCTGTTTTTGTGACGCAAACGCTCACTTATTCTTCGATAGAAGATGAGATCTGATTCTTTAGGAATACCATCAAAAGAATTGTAGGGTTGGGCAACACCTTTTACTTGAGGAATACGGGTAATCAGTTTTTTGATGGTATCTGAAGGTAAGCCTTTATCGAGGTGATCCAATACATTATTGTTGTTTTGGAGTGTTGCTTGAACCGCCTGAGTATGAATATTAATCACTTTACATACGGCATTATAGGCTCTGTGCATTTTTGCGCGTACCCAGATATACCCTTCAGGTAGTCGGGTGTTTACGGTTGTAGCTTCTCTGGGAATATTAAATTTGACGATACCCGAGGTCAGAAAATTATCTGTGCTATTGGCTATGATCTCATTCTGGACACTTTTCCATTGATCTTCGCAAAGCACTGCCCATTGTATGCGTTCCTGATCAGAAAATGTTGGAGTTTCTGTATTTTCACTACCCTCCAATACCTGAACAAGCAAGGCAATATTTTGTTGAACTCTGGCATTTTCCAAACCTATAAAAAGCTCTCCACCTTCACAATACTTTGGAACTACTGCACTACTTACAATAGTACCATCATATCCATCTACAATACCACGAAGGTGTTTTTTAGTTTTAAGATGATTGTGTTCTTCACATTGTCCAAAGGGATGGATGTGAAATAGTTTAATTCTATCTGCCAGATAACGTTCTTCCGTATTTTCGGGAAGTATTACAGTTTCTTTAGTAATGGTTTGTGATTTGAGTACTCTAGATTCTTCTGCTGTATAATTAATCGTAATATTTTCTGCCAACGGTGTATAAGCCTCGTTGGGAATAGGGGTTGTCTTTGCCTGATCGGTTAATGCCAGTGCATACAATCGCGGGAATAATTCGTGTAAAAAGGATTGTTCAAGCGAAAGTCGTACAGGACCTGTTTTCCCCGTGATATAGGTTGAGCCTTCAGAGTTTTTTATAGAAGCGATATACTGATGTCCTATTTTGGTCTTTTCATCTTCAGCCAGTACTTCATAAAAGAGGTTTTTAAAATCTTCAGCATTGTCAGTATTTGGTATTTCTTGCCATTCTTCTTTATGAAGGATAGATTTTGCTACTGTAAAATAATTATCGCCTTTAACGATTACTTCTTCGTCTATAATATCCTGTGCAGCTTTGATATAGTCGTCAGCGGTACCTCGCGAGTGCTCGGGTTTTAGATAAGCTTCATACCAGGTTCTAAAATCTAATGGGGTGTTTTTCCAGGAAAAATTGACATCAAAACTGGTCCATGCTTTCGCGAAAGCTTCTGGATAGTTAATGTAAAAATTAGAAGATTTGATAGGCTGCGGTGTAAAAGGGAAGAAAGGTTTTTTTGACTTAAGTACACCATTATCGTTTTCCAGAATAACTAAAGACGCTTCCTCAACATCAACTTTTATTTTGATTTCTGTCAAAGTGCGATTTACAATTGCACGATAGAAATCGTGACCTATGTTGTCCTCGCCATCCTTTGCAGTATCAATTAAAAAACGCACTACTGGAAATGTTGTATCGTATTTTTCCAAAAGGAATTCAGGATTATAATTGACAATGGCGGGAACATCTTTTCCCAGTTCGAAAACCAGCACCAGCGTGTTTTTATCCGGAATGCTTATGGTTAATATATCTTCATCGTTTTTTGGATTAAAGAGATCAATCCATTTTTCAGTACCGCTACCGTAAATCGAAAGGGTTTGTGCTATAGTCGTAATAGGAGCATCACTTTTAAAATCATTTAGAGCTGTATTACTGTCATTATTATCAAAAGTAAATTGAATTTCTATCGTTCTTTTCCCTTCCTGTAAGGCAAGCATGGGTGAAGCTAGGGCAAAGCCTATTTCTGCATCAGGTAATGTGGTATAATTGGATTCACTAGAAGGATAACCAAAGGGTAACCAGTAGGGTTCTTCTTCTGAAAGCGGTTCTTCAAAACCATCCAGCGTATTTGCAACAGTACTAGATTTTAATTCCTGAGCATTTACATCATTATAAACGGTTTTAAGCGCTGCAACTTTTGCTTGATTGGCAATTAATTCTTCATTGGTCTTGTATGTCAAAGGATTACCAGCTGGATCTTGTTTTGCATTTAAGACGGTATCCTTTACTATTTGCTCTTCGACAGCTTTTTTAGCTAGTTCAAAGAGTACATGAACCTTATCTGGAATGGGTTGGCGCTTATCAACTTGTAGGATGTTTTTATAATAAAAATCCAGATGTCTTTTAGTAAGTGCATTAAACCTTTTTTTGGATAATTCCAACAATTGGAGAAAACAAACAAATAAGGTAAGATGAGGTGTTAAACGACCATCTTCCTTAAAGGTGTTAAGGGTTTGCGTTATATTCTCTTTATAATTTTTATAGGTTCTGCTGGTGCGAAAAGGGATTTCGGAATCTCCAAAGTCAAAGCAATTGAAGAAATCTTGCCAATCGCCCTGTGCTGTAGTACTATCACTAGTGTGGAAATAATTAACGTGTTTGGCAAAACTATACGTAAATATAATCCAATCTTCAATGTCAAAGTCGTTAAGTTCAAAGGTTGCAGGATCCAGTTGTTTAATAAATCGCTCTATCTGGCCTGTGCCATTACGCCTTAGTATAGTATCTATGTCGTTACAATTACTCATTGTGATTGTGTACTTTAAATATCTGTTCCTTCTTCTTTATAAAATGGGAACACGACGTTTGTTCTTGAATTGGTTGCTCGTATTCTATAATCAATAGCAATCAATAGTTTTCCTTCTAGCGGGTCAGTTTCTGAAATATCAATCTTGATGACATCGATGCGCGGCTCGTGATATAAAATGGCTGTTTTTATCAAGTCAAGTGCATAGGTGATCAGTGTTCTGTTCAATGTTTCAAACAAGAGATCTTCCAGATTGCATCCATAATTGGGAAGCATTACCCGTTCTCCTAATCGTGTGGTCAACAGGATATGAAGACTACTTTTGATATCTTCTTCATCAGAGATCATCTTAGTATCTTTTTGAGCTCTTCTGAATTCAGGTGGGAATGCCCATCCTGTCCCTAAAAATGAATTTTTGATATCCATATCTATCCTATTAATACGGTTGGTTCACCTGCTACGATTGTTCCTCCATGTGCTGTAGAATCACCCATTCTTGCTGCGGGCATACCGCCTATTAAAACAGAAGTTGATCCCATTATAATGCTGTCTGGTGGTCCCACACAGGTTGCCATATCACCTACACGAGCAGCGGGCAAATTTCCGATGAGCACCGTAGGTTCTCCAGCAGGTAAAATAGGACCTCCTACGTGTGGTACAGGTCCTGTTGTCATTGGACAAACATGCATATCTGTTATTCGTGCGGCTGGTGCTCCCATATCTAATTTATTTGTACTAATGATCCTTTTAAAACGGCTATAGCGCTTGTTGAAACTTCGGCGCCAGCCGATCCTTCTGCTTTGAATTCGGCATTTGCAGTAATTGCCACATTGGTTCCTTCAATATTTACATCACCCGATGCTTTTAAAGCAATATCTCCTGCACTTTCTATGCAGATGCCACTGCTATCCATAGTGATGACATTGCTATGATCGTCTTCTATAATAATGGTGTCGGCATCTTCATCCAGGGTTACAATTTTACCTGCTGGAGTAGAAATGTTGATGGTATTTTTATCGTCATCAAACAATACTTTCATCTCACTTCTGGTGATGATTCCTTTTTCATGATTATCATCACTAGCGGCGAGCGGTGCAGGCTTTGCACTACTGTGTAGCATACCAAGAACAACAGCATCATTTGGGTCTTCATTGATAAACCCTATGATGACTTCATCGCCTAGTTCAGGTCTGAAGAAAAACCCTCTGTTTTCTCCTGCATCCTGAGCAGCAACACGACACCATATACCTTGTTCTTCATTGTTGATGATTGGAATTTGAACGAGTATGCGTTCTTCCCCATCAGGGTCTTCTTCGAGTTGAGATACAATACCAACTTGTAAACCAGCAATTGCGGGTAATAGCCCTGATGCAGGTTGTGCGTGCATATCAACTGTTTCAGAAAACCATTGGGGGTTTAATCCAAATTGTGCATTGACCGTCCAATTACCTTCAGAAATAGTATGACTTACACCAGTGATATATACGTTCCCATTAAACCGATCACCCACTCCTTCCAGTTTTAAAACTGTATTGGGTTTGACGGCTGGTATCCCCTGAAAACGTACTCTACCTCTTACTTTAGCCATTTGCTGGAAAAGCCATCTGGCATCTGCCCAATCCTGTAATTCTGTATCCGTCACTTTTCCACCATGGCGAAGCTCTAAAGTGTCTAATCCTATAATGGGATGAAGATCACTTGCAGCCAGATTTCCATTGGACGATACCGAAGGATCTGCGCCTTCGATTTCCAGTAATTCCTGATCGGCATGATTCCAGCCATAAGAAGCTACTTTGTTAACTTGATGTCGAGCATCAATCTCTGCATCAAAATCTAGCATGGATGCGCCAAAAGTCACGGTTTCGATTTCCGATTGTCCGAGATCTGGTGCTGCGATGGTTACTTTGCCATCATCAACAAAACAAAGTTTTCCATTAGCCTGAGCACGAGAGACCATAAAATCCCAATCTGAAGCATGGTATTGAACAAGTTCTGCATGCTCGTGATTTGTAGCCTCTACATCCTTATCCAAACCATGATTACCTAACAATTCTTCAAAGATCTCACTGTCTTTGCTTTCATAGAAGTAACTACTCTTTCGACCTACGGTCATTTTTACAGCTTCGTCTTTACATTCTACAATAAGATGAGCTGTATTAGATCGTATTTTTAAATTGTGCTTGATGATGATTCCTTTAAAAATAGTTTCCTCATCTGAGTGATATCCTGCCGTGATTTCTATTTCCTTACCGGGTATCAAAAAATCTTCGTTGCTTAAGGCAAAGTCCCGCTGTGCGGCTTCTCCATCAATCAAAACAAGCTGTGCTGTAGGGATACGATTTACTTCCTTAGAAACCGTAATCTGCTTTACCTGATAGATCTTAGAAAGCTCAGAACCTCCAGTCAGTATCTTAAAAGTGATAAGATCTGGACTCTGTGAAGTTTGTATGACGCCGCTATTATTCATTTATGCGAGTTTTGATAATGGTGGAAAAATTAATTCCTGACCTGGGGTGAGTTTTCTGAAATTGCGTAAGTTGTTCACCTTGGCAACTTCCAGATAGTATTTAGGATCACCATAGATTTTATGAGTCATTAAGGGTAAGCGATCTCCTCCTTTTACAATACGATAATGTGTTAAATCAGGAGATTGATTGTTTTCACGCGCTGCTCTTAAATCTTCATCAACAGTACCTTTAATCTTAATTTTTGCTACGGCTCTTAAGGGTGTGCCATCAGGAGCAAAAAGCTTAAATTCAATGGAAAGATCTACTAGAGAACCTTTGAAGAGGAGTGCGCCCCAACCTATCTGTAAATAGTAAGGTTTGTGTTCGTCACCGCTATAATCAAAAACGATTCTTTTAAAACCATCAATCTGATCAATAATGCCATCTTCAGGATCTGGGTTATCATCGATAACACCGGTACTATCAAATAACAATTCGACTTCGAGTTCTTGTGGTGCGATTCGGGTAAATTTAGGTTGAGATGCACTGGTTCCTTGTCCCTGTTCTTCGTTATATTCCGGTTTATAGGCGATAACATATTTTTCAGGATTGACCAGGGTGGTGAATTCACCATCACCTACCGCATCTGTGAACTTATCGTCCTTGTATGCTTTGATCTGTAGTTTTTGCAATTTTCCCTCGCTCATGGTTTCTTAGCGTTCTTTATATTCTTTTAGTTTTTCCATTACCTCTTCTACACATAGTGCAATCAGAGCCGTTTTATCCATACCTCCTCCAGAACCTGAATTGTTGCCACCGCTTGCTCCTTCTTCTACATTTATTTTGATATGGAGTTCTTTGATTTCTATGGGCATCAGTTCAATATTTTGAAATAGTTATAGGATAATTCCAGTGTTTCGATGACAATCTTATTCTCTTCAGCATTAAAATCTGCAACATTCCACTTGACGGGATATGCTCTTGAAATACTCCAGGTTTGCAATGCTGTATGGTGATTTCCCAAAAGGTTGACGGTGATGTCTACGGGTTCAATGACAAAATCTTCTAGCGCTTTTCTACACCAGGTGATCACGCCGGAGTCGATGAGTAATCCTCTTTTTAAAACCAGATTGGGATACTTGGTGCGCACAGGAATCTTGTGTTTATACCTGTTTTCCCCACCTTCGGCAATCTCCTCGGTTTCCAGATCTACAGAGAGTCCGGAAACCGATTGAAATTGATGATCATATTTTTTGTTAGAAATTCCAGAGAATTCTACTTTGAAATGAAATCCTATGGGTGGATAATAACCTGCCATTACAGTATGGATAATTTCTCGTGAACAAATTCTGCAGTTCTGATGGCAATTTCATTACCATCTGCTTTCAGGTCAGTAGACTGAATCTTAGTGATATATGCCTTTTCAGCTTTCCAGCTTACTACAGGTTCATGTTTCTCATCCAAGAGGCTGATAGTTAAATCACCACGATATTCTTCCTCACCTTCCTGGAAGTATACCGTCTTTACCCACTGTGTATAGAATTCTTTGCTCTTGTCTGCAAATACCCCTTTTTTTACAGTGATATTACTGTACTTTGACATTCCCGGTTGCTTTGTTTTGTGGTATTCGTTATCTGCTCCGGCTCTGTACTCAATCATTTCGCGTTCAAAATCTAAGCCTGATACTTCAGTGCAATTAAATTCTGTGTCTCCAAAGGTTACTTTAAAGTGAAACTTTGGTAATGCATATGCTGTTGCCATGGTATTATTGTTTTAAATTGTTTTAATTGTGGTTAATTCGTTTTTCGCTTAAAGCGAAATAGCTATTATTTAAGCTTCTTGCATTTTGTGAGAGAATTTCAGAATGATAAATTCTGCAGGTCGTACTGCGGCCATTCCAATCTCAATGATCATATTCCCTTCCAAAATATCCTGTGCGGTCATCGTTTCTCCCAAACCTACACTTACATAAAAGGCTTTGTCTGGTGTTGGACCAGCTAAGGCACCAGCTCTCCATTGTGCGGTTAAGAAGTTGTCAATCATGGCTTTTACACGAACCCAGGTGTTTTTGTCATTAGGTTCAAAAACAAATTGTTCAGTTGCTTTTTTAATGGATTCTTCAGCCATATTGAAGAAACGTCGTACATTGATATAACGCCATTCATTATCATTTCCAGCAAGTGTTCTAGCTCCCCAAACAAGATTTCCTTTACCTACAAAAGCTCTTATTGCATTTACTGATTTACCGGCAACGGTATCTACATTAAGGTCTCTCTGATCTTCATGAGATATCTGTAGTGATGGCTGGACGACATAGTTTAAACTTACGTTTGCAGGTGCTTTCCATACACCTCTATCGCTATCAACTCTGGCATAAATACCAGCCATAGTTGATGATGGAGGTAAGGTCATAGGCATGGCATTAATTTCTGCCTTAATGATGTTATAGGCAGCGTTATCAATGGTAGGAATAGTATTTAAAGCGATTCCGTCAAGTATGCCATTAGTGTCAAGTGCTTGTGCCGCTGCGATAGCATCTGTTGCTGCGGGGTCTATAAGATTCAGGACAGCTTGAATCATTGTAGCTATAGTTGCTACAGCTGCCGAGGTATTTGTTGAGGCAGTTTGTTTATCTCCTTTTGTTCCACCGGCTGCTGCGGTTACCATATCGTCAATGGCTCCTTGTAATGCAGTTTTCATTACTTGAAGATCACCAGCTGGATCTGTTAAAGCTGTATTCAAAGTATTTGCAGCGTTAGTAGCTGCTGTAGCAATGACATCTGGATCTTCATCATCTGCAGCAGCAGTGGCCGCTGCTTGTGCTGCAGCGACAACCAAGGCACCTTGAGTAACTACCTCATCAATATCTGCCATGATGGCTGTAGTGATGCTTTGTTGATTTGGTATTTCTGCATCAATATCAGGTACTGTTGCTGCTGCGTCATTAATAACACCATCACTAGCGGTTAGGTTTGCCAATAACGCAGCGCTATTTGTCAATAGATTATCTACCGCGGTGCGAGCGTCTGCTGCAGTGGTAATTTCGTCTGCCAAGGCTTGAGAATCTTCTGAATTATGTGTTATGATAATTGATGATTCGTCATATCTGAAGTCAAGAATTGTCTCTAAAAAAGGATAATATGCTGCTCCATATTTTACATAGTCCTTATCATTGGATATTTTTAATCTTAAATCGGCAACGGGAGTCCCGTTTTCTTCATCATCTGATTCTGTATCGATAATGGTAAAACGATCCTGTAACTCATTACACTGTGTTAATGCATCATTATAAACAGCATAAAAATCATCTGTATTTCCCAGATTTGTTGCATCTGGAAATACCAATAAAGTAGGTTCATCCTGCTTGCGAATGGCGGCTAAACCAGCATCTAAATCACCTTTGCTTATTAGAGTAATAGCAGGGTCTTCATATTGATCTACAGAAACGATATAACAAGGACCTCCTCCATTAGCAAAGTACATTTGCAGGGAGTAATACATTAAAAAAGGTTTTCTGTTACTGGGCTGGCTTACAGAAATTGATCTGTCAATAGACCCATTAACCAATGTGTCATTAACAATCACCCCAATAGAATCTTCTGCCTGAGCAAAACCAAATAGGGTTTCATATTCAAGCATAGATTCAATACGAGTAGGAACTAGTGAGAGGGAATCTCCATTCCTTTTTACAGCCTTTTCGGTATAACCGATAAATGCCGGAATTGCCGTTTCAACTTGAGCAACAGAGGGTGGAAACTTGACAATCTCCTCTATGTAAACTCCTGGTGTTTTGTACGTTGTCATAATTTAAATGTTTAGTTTTTGTTTTAAATAAAAATTTCAGAGTAATAATTGTTGCCTTCCTTTTTTACGATTTCAAAGGTTGGATTAGGAAAAGCATAATCTTCGGGATTAGTATCCGCCGGATCGAGTCCGGAAGCATTAAAATCTTGTGCTTGAATGTCTATAAAACCATTTTTTGCAGACCATTTTTTGTTATTTGTGACTAAGGTTGTTTCGTCAATGGTGCTGATGTATCTCCAGAATGTTCTTCTGTTAAGAAAACTGAGGGTGAACTCAAGTGCTGGTTCTAAAGTGTATTGTTTTATATCATTTGGATCACTTTCATTAAATTTGAATAGATGACGTATACCATCTCCTTTAACCACTAATCTTAAGTAACCAATAGTGTTGTTCTTTTTCTTTCGTGCTATGGTATTAATTAACAAATCGTCTATCTGATCCCTTTTTTCCTCAAGTGTTAGTTGCTCATTCTTTTCAATATCTTCTATAAGATGAGCCAGAGATAAAGAATGATTTATCTCATTTTCAATAGATTGATCTTCGATCAAGGCGCGCATTAAATTCAGTGAACCTTCTTTATTCAATAAAAAACGACTATTGATAAGCCCACCTCGATTTTGAAAAATATTTTTGAAATTGCCTGCCTGATCATCTGGAACCTGGTTTGAAAATAAATAAAGCCTGTTACTGGTGAGGTCATTTATATTTGTATAATTATAGAAATATGGATCGCTAGCCTTTATTTCAAAGATTAGTGCAGTATCATTTTCCAGCTGAATTAAAGGGCGATATTTCTTCTGATTTCCAACGGTTTCCTCAAGCGTAGTAATAAGGACTCTAAATCCCTGATGATGAGGACGTAAAATCATGCGATGATTTTTTAGTAATGCCTGTGTTTCAGGAGTAGGGATAATATTGAGGTAGTCTGTAATCGTATAAGAAGCAAGCGCCTCTTCCTTTTCAATGGCTGTTAACACTTCATCATTTTTGGTGATACGCGAAAACTTCTTGTTGTCTTTATCCAAAAAGTAGCCGTGACGAATATTGATATTGAAAAGTGTTTTATAAAACATATTATTTTCTGTTTAAATCTCGTTGCAGACCTGAAATAACCTGACCACTGCGAGTAACTTGATTGCGTTCTATTTCTAGTAGCGTAACTTTATATATTACTGATGGATATTGTTTTCCGCCCAGAGTTCCCCATATGAAATTGAGTTCCTCAAAGCTTGGTGTATAGAGATCTACAATGAATCTGAAATCTCCGACATTAAGCATATCTCCCTCACGTTTGAAATTGGTATTTCCCTGAGTAAATACTTTTTTTCCTTGAAAGAATTCTACAATCTTGGTAAGGTTTTTAAGCGCTTCTGTATAAAGAGAATTTGTAACCCCAAAAAGAATATATAGGTTCAAATGAACCCTTGGGTTTTTATACTGTACGTCTGTATTATTGATGTAATTATTGGAATTATTTTTTAGCGCAAATTCCTCTTGCATATTGATAAGTGATAGAATCACGTCACCACTATCACCTCCACCTTCTCCTTCTTCATCCAGAGTGGCGATGTTTTCTAAAGAGATGGTTGCACCTTCAAAATAGGCGTCGACCTCTTCCTTAATAACTTGAAGCGTCTCGAAAATCATGTGAGTGGTTTAGTTAGTTCCCTAAGGAAATGTACCCCCGTACTTATCCTTATTTGAGGTAGTAAAATTAGGTTAGGCTTAAACTGCTGAGGCAAATGGAATTACCTAGTTTACATACGGCAAACACCTCTTTTTTTGAGGGGTAAATAACTGATTGTCAGATTATACTGATTTAAACGGGGGTCAAACACCCTATTTTGTTAAATTGTACTTGTATATAGTAACAGGATCCCTTTTGTAAGATTCTTTTTATATTAAAGAGATACTTCTAATAAGCAAAGAATTTTCTGATTCGGTTTGTTCAATGATTGATTCAGCCAGATTAAACCATCGTTGTACCCGATCTAAAATCCAGGCATCCGAAGTGATCCCAATATGGTCACTTTGTGCAATAAATTTATCTGGGTTATAATCCAGAAGGATGTTCCAGGGATAATCATGCTTTCGCGAAAGCGTACCCATCATCGTTTTCATACGGCCACTATTGCTTACCGGTTGATCGAGTATCCATAGGACTTCTTTGACTTGCATCTGTTGTAAAAAATCACCGATCAGTGTTAAGACCTTTTCTGTTTGTTGTACCCGTTTATAGGTGCCATGGACACTGGAAAGATCACGATAACAACTATCCAAACCTTTAAAGACATAAGCATTGGACAAAAAACTTTCTAAAATGATGATAAGATTAAACCCATCAATGATTACCGTTTGACCTTTGAGTTGATCTGCAGAAAGCTGTGTTTTCCTGCGTTGAGAGATCTGTGTTTCAGAAGCACTCATTCCTTGCACTGCACGTTGTTGACGAGCATTGAGTTTATACCGATTTCCTGCCAGTTGTACGGATGACTTCTCCGAATATCCTCTTGATAACAAATAAGAAACATCTGCAATAGCATCTTGTATTTTAAGCTGCATTTTGGCAGCTCCAAACAAGAGATCGTCACGTCCTTCTTTACCTCGGTTTTTTAACCCCATTACGTAAATATAAGAACAAGATATAGTCTAGTAAAATGGGCTTTCTGTAGAGAATGAGATATTATGATAATTTTCATAAAACAAAAACGCCATGACGAGCATGGCGTTTATAATTAGACTACGATCTGATCGATAAGATGATCTGGCACTTTACGATAGGTTAATAATTGTAAAGCAACAGTA
>CAZPTJ010000018.1:0-25201 GCA_964589085.1 uncultured Flavobacteriaceae bacterium
ATTTTCATCATTATGAGCCAATAAATTCTTAATAAGTAAGCGTTTGTTAATCATATTTTATACATTCTTTTCAAATGAACATCTATTTTTTTCAAAATTTGTAGTATTGTAGTGTAAAATCAATTTATGAAAACTATGCTCAGAAAAACGCTATTATTTCAATTTATTTTCTTCTTATCTCTTACCTCTGCTATTGGCCAAAAAAAATTTGAAAGTGGTTATATATTAACTAATAATGGTGAAAAGAAATCTTGTTTAATAGAAAGAAAGAATTGGAATAATAATCCAGAAAGCATTAATTATAAAAATTCCCCTGATGCTCCCACAGTAATTTTAAATATAGACAGGACTCAAGGGTTTGGCATAGGTGATCATACAAGGTATATTAAAGCGACTGTTTCTCTAGATCAATATGGTTTGAATGTTAACACATTGGGGAGTTCAAAAAATCCGGTTTATGAACAAAAGACTGTTCTTCTAAAAACACTTATTGAAGGTGATATATCCTTATATGAATATATCGGGTTTAACAGTAAACAATTTTATTACAAAAATAAAGGAGATACTGAATACACACCTATTATCTACAAAAAGTACTATAATAAAAATAGAGAATTAAGAGAGAATAACGACTATAAGAATCAACTCTATCTATTACTACAATGTGCTGATTTCACACAAAATCAGTTTAGCAGCCTAAGATATACCCGCAATGATTTGATTGGTATTTTTGAAAAATACCATGGTTGTTCTGGAAAGGATTATAAAACCTATAAGGCTGAACATCAATCTGAATTTAATTTATCTATTAAGCCTGGAGTTTCGTTTACATCTTATGATATTTCAAGCCCTGAAGGAGGATCTAATGTAAGTTTTGGTGGTTTGACAAACTTCAGAATCGGAGTAGAGGCAGAATTATTTGTAGCATTGTTTAAAAATAACTTAAGTTTTTTTTTAGAACCTAACTTACATTTCTTGAGTGGAGAACAGGAATTTTCCAATCAGGTGGGGATTAATGTCCCTCCTAGAGAAGATATTGTCACATTAAATTATACTTATCTTAACCTTCCTTTAGGAGCAAGATATTATCCTTTAAAAAACAAAAATAAATCTAATTTATTCCTTGAGGCGGGGCTCATGCTTGATCTAACATTAAGTGGTGAAATCGAATTTGAAGAAGCTACAGATCTTGAAACTGGCACGGCTTTAGGGGTGTTTTTTGGGTTAGGATATAAATACAGTAATTATAGCATTCAAGCAAGAGTTTCAACGCCTAGAGATAATATTCCAGATCAAGATTTTGTTAGAAGAAATGCCAATTTTACAACCTTTGAAATTATTCTGGGATACTCGTTTTTATAATAATGTTATAGAGAATCTAAATTTTGTATGTCCGTTTAGACACTTAATTTGTTCTTTTGTTAGAACTTCAATATTTTAAAATACTAACAAACAACATTTTATACTTATTTTGAATTAGGCTTAGTTCAAAATAAAATACGGACTACCAGAACATTCAATATCATAGGTACATAAGTAGGCATACAATATCTAAATTAATTGATTTAGAAGATACAAATTAATTTTTCGTTATAATCGTACTACTTGCCTGCGCCGTACTAAGTACAACCAGATCAGCAATATTTACATGATAAGGCCGTGTAACTACAAAATGAATAATATCAGCAATATCCTGAGGCTGTAAACAGTCAAATCCTTGATATACTTTATCAGCACGATCAGTATCTCCCTTAAAGCGCACCTTGCTGAAATCTGTTTCCACCATTCCTGGATTCACAGCGCCTACGCGTATATTATAACCATTGAGATCGATACGCATGCCTTGATTAATGGCATCAACGGCGTGCTTACTCGCGCAATACACATTGCCTTTAGGATACACTTCTTTCCCTGCGGTCGAACCTATATTGATAATATGTCCCTGTTTTCGTGAAAGCATTTGTGGTAATACTGCTTTACTTACATAAAGTAATCCTTTAACATTGATATCCATCATCGCATCCCAATCATCCAAACTCCCTTCTTGAATAGTATCAAGTCCATGAGCGTTTCCTGCATTATTGATCAGAATATCGATAGGGGTCAAAGCTTCAGGTAATGATGCTATGGCCTTAGCCACATTTTCCTTATCTCGCACATCAAAATTGAGCGTATAAATGGCAACACGCTCTCCTAATTCATCTTTAAGCGCATCCAGCGCGTCCTGTCTGCGGCCACATAAAATAAGTTGAATCCCTTCATCGGCAAACCGTTTTGCCGTTGCTCTTCCTATTCCACTGGTTGCTCCGGTAATTAATGCTGTTTTCATTAGTTCTTGTTTTCATTTCCGCACCTCTACTATGCTCGGTATACACTCCGGCGAAAATCATATAAATATATTCTAAGCCCCTACGGCACCTTATGTCCCTGACTTGCTTCCAATAGTGTAAACCAGTCCTGCAGTTCCAATTGAATATCTTGTGCTTGGACTGCAGCACTAATGCGTGCATTAGTTGTCGTTCCAATAACCGGATAAATATTTGCCGGATGTTTTAAAATCCAAGCTAATAATAGCTGGTCTGCAGTGGCATTATATTTTTGTGTTAAGTCATCAATCACAGATTTTATCCGTTCCGTTTGATCCGTCGTTTCTCTAAAGTAACTTCCCAAAGGACTCCAACACATTGGTTGAATTTCGTGTGCTTGCATATGATCCAAGCTTCCATCCAGCATCGCCCGATGGGCAGTAAGACTAAATTCAATCTGATTGGCCGAAATCTTGTTTTTGGAAGCCACAAGATCTGTCTGTGATGGAGTGAAATTTGAAACTCCAAATGATCTTATTTTCCCTTGCTCCTTCAATTTTTCGATGGCTTGTTGTATTTCATCAGCCTCCATTAGAGCACTGGGACGATGCAACAAAAGAAGATCTAAAAATTCTGTTTGCAACAAACGCAATGAACGCTCTGTTGACCACACAATATAATCAGCATCATATTGGTAATGTTTCACTGTATTTTGAGGTCGGGCATTCCCTATATATTGAATTCCGCATTTGGAAATCAACTGTATTTTTGTTCTATCAATAGTAGTGTCAGCATAAGCATGCCCAAAAGCTTCTTCGGTACTATAGTCTCCATAAATATCTGCATGATCAAATGTCGTGATTCCTTGATCTAAGCTATGATGCATCAGCGCAATCATCTGATTTTTATTCAGATTTTTACCCCAAATTCCCCAAGTCATACACCCTTGAATAATTTTTGAATAATTTATCTCCATTTTATATTTTGCGCTCTGTTAAATTAAAGTTTTGGAAGATAGAAAAAACGTTGTGAAGCCCTTTATTTAAAAGATTTTTTAACCAATTGTTAACAAGAACTTTGGGAATAAAATTGGATTTTGCAACTTTGTTAAAATTCTTAACCGCTATATACAACTATGGAAGAAAACACAAGTACGGTAGACATCAGTACTATTAATGCCAAGATAGAAAAGGAGAGTGCGTTTATAGACATTCTCACTATGGAAATGAATAAGGTCATTGTGGGGCAACGGCATATGATTGAGCGCTTACTCATAGGATTATTAGGTAAGGGGCATATTCTTTTAGAAGGTGTTCCAGGTTTAGCAAAAACGTTAGCAATCAATACTCTTTCTCAAGCAGTTACCGGAAGTTTTAGTCGTATTCAGTTTACTCCCGATTTATTACCTGCAGATGTTGTGGGAACCATGATATACAATATTAAAGAAAACGATTTTAGCATTAAAAAAGGGCCCATTTTTGCCAACTTCGTATTAGCAGATGAGATCAATAGAGCCCCTGCCAAAGTACAAAGTGCGTTGCTAGAAGCTATGCAAGAGCGTCAAGTAACTATAGGTGATGAAACTTTTGTTTTAGATAAGCCTTTTTTGGTAATGGCAACACAAAACCCAGTTGAACAGGAAGGAACATATCCACTTCCTGAAGCACAGGTAGACCGTTTTATGTTAAAAGTGGTTATTGATTATCCTAAACTACAGGATGAACAACAGATCATACGTATGAATCTTAAAGGCGCTTTTGACAAAGTAAATTCGGTTATTTCTACCGATCAGATTCTGAAAGCACAAGAAGCTGTCCGTGAGGTCTATATGGATGAAAAAATAGAAAAGTATATTCTGGATATCATCTTTGCAACACGTTATCCTGAAAATTATAATCTCGCAGATTTAAAACCTTTGATCAGTTTTGGAGCTTCTCCTCGTGGAAGTATTAATCTAGCTTCTGCTGCTAAATGTTATGCATTTATCAAAAGAAGAGGATATGTGATTCCAGAAGACGTTCGTGCCGTAATTCATGATGTTTTGCGTCATAGAATTGGGATTACCTATGAAGCCGAGGCTGAAAATATTACCTCAGAAGAAATTATTAACCGTATTGTAAATCAAATCGAAGTACCATAGGATTTAAGATCAACGAAGGTTGATTGTAGGTTTAAGAACTATTAAATCTGCAATCGTTATTCAAAAATCTACAATCTCAAATCAACGATGGATACTAAGGAATTACTAAAAAAAGTTCGCAAAATAGAGATCAAGACACGCAAGTTGTCTGATCATATTTTTGGAGGTGAGTACCACTCCACTTTCAAAGGACGCGGAATGACTTTTAGTGAAGTACGGCAATATCAGTTTGGTGATGATGTGCGTAACATAGACTGGAATGTGACCGCACGCTATAATGAACCCTTTGTTAAAGTATTTGAAGAAGAAAGAGAACTCACAATGATGCTTATGGCAGATATTAGTGGTTCTGAATTCTTTGGTACTGATCAGCAATTTAAAAATGAGATTGTAACTGAAATTGCAGCAACGCTGGCTTTTAGTGCACTCCAGAATAATGATAAGATAGGACTTATTTTATTCTCTGATACTATCGAATTATTTATTCCGCCAAAAAAGGGAAAATCCCACGTTTTACGGATCATCAGAGAGTTATTAGAATATCAACCACGATCAAAAAAGACCGATGTAAGCCAAGCCATAAAATATTTGAGCAATGTGATGAAGAAGAAAGCTATTGTATTTATTCTTTCTGATTTTATTGCCGAAGATTATGAACGAACACTAAAAATTGCAGGTAACAAACACGACATTACAGGAATACGTATTTACGATCGTAGAGAAGAAGCTATTCCCAATCTAGGCATGGTACAAATAGAAGATGAGGAGACAGGTGAATTATTGTTGGTCAATACACTTTCTAAAAAAGTACGTCTAAACTATGCCAATTATTACCAAGAACGTGTTGCCTATTATGAAGACACCTTTAAGCGTAGTGGTTCAGGTGTCATCAATGTGCGTACTGATGAAAGTTATGTAAAAAAGTTATTAGGCTATTTTAAACGTAGAGGGTAAAAAGAATATGAAAAGGTTTTGCAACTACATTTTAAGTATAGTGCTGTGCTGGATAGGCGCAAATACTAGTATTGCACAAGTTATTCCTGATATTAAATCTTCTGTGGATACTACAAGTATACGCATTGGTGAACAAATCAATTTTGAGGTACAGATAGAAGTAGATTCCACCAGTCTTATTGTATTTCCGGAAGGACAAACATTTACACCGCTGGAAGTTATCGAAAGCTATAAAGTTGATACTTCTTATAATGAAGCGCGTATAAAATTGATTAAAAAATATGGACTCACCCAGTTTGATAGTGGCAGTTATAAACTTCCCAGACAACGTATATTAATCAATGAGAAGGAATTCTTTACCGATTCTTTTAGAATTGAGGTAGATAATGTAAAAGTCGATACTACCGTTCAAAAACTGTATGATATCAAACCGGCTATAGAACTTCCCAAAGATTATAGCAGGTTCTGGAAATATCTCCTTTGGATACTCCCTCTTGTTTTAGCTATTGGCGGCTTTCTGTTTTGGTTATTACGACGCAATAAAAAACGTGCAGAAGCCGAAAAGTATTTACCGCCTTTTGAACAAGCGCTCGCTTCATTAAAAGAACTAGACGAAAAAGGATATATCCAAACTGAACAAATCAAGGAATATTACTCCGAGCTTACAGATACCATTCGTAGATATTATGATGAAAAGGTGTATGATCATTCTATGGAAAGCACTACAGAAGAATTAATAGCACGTTTAGAACTGGAACGGGAGAGCGGAAACTTAGAATTCACCTCGGAAATTATTGCCTCCTTAAAAGACATTTTACAACGCGCCGATTTAGTAAAGTTTGCCCGTACCCTCCCGCCAGAAGGAAAACCTCAGGCCGATCGCTTGCGTATTGAACAAGTAGTAAAGGAAACCAAAGAAATTTTACCAGAACCTACAGAAGAAGAGTTATTAAAAGATGAAGAATATCGTTTGATGCTTTCGCGAAAGCGTAAACGCAAACTTGTCCTTACTGGAACTGGAGGCGTTTTAGGTATTCTATTTCTTGCATTAGGCCTTGCCATAGGTCTCAAAGGATATAATGAAGTTCGTGATTTTATATTGGGTAACGAAACACGAGCACTAGCTGAAGGAAATTGGATTACCAGTGAGTATGGTTTTCCATCGGTAGTCATAAGTACTCCACAAGTACTGGAACGACAAGATTTACCATTGCCAGAAGACATACAGCAACAAGTCGATCTTGACTTTTTTACCTGGTCTTCAAAACTTACAGGTTTATCTATTGGAATTTCTCAGGCAAAATACCCTCCCGAAACTGAAGTAGATATAGAAAAGGCAGTAAATGGAAGTCTTAGCGGCATGGAGTCTCAAGGCATGGAATTCAATATTGTGAAAAACGAAGCCTTTAAAACGCCAAATGGGGCAGAAGGGGCGAAAACCTTTGGTAATGGATCGGCATCCATAAAACCTGGCAGTGATAAACGTATCGATATAGAATATGTCATTCTTACCTTTAATGCTGAAACCATTTTACAACAGGTTATTCTAACATGGAATCCTGAAGACGAGTATAGTGAGCGTATCGCACAACGTGTTATCGCTAGTGTCGAACTTCAAAAAGAACAACAACAAACCCAGAACTAATGTTTGAGAACTTTGAATTTTCGCACCCCTATTTCTTCTGGTTGTTTCTTGCACTACCTATAGCCCTAGTATGGTACATTCTGAAACGTAATAAGCAAACACCATCTGTAAAACTATCTAGTGTCAAAGGGTTTAAAATGGGAAATTCATGGTTACCCAAATTAAGACCACTTTTATTCGCTTTACGTCTTCTGGCTTTGGCGGCATTAATTACCGCCATGGCACGACCGCGTACCGTAGATGAAACGACACGTACGGTTACTACCTCTGGTATAGATATTGTTATTGCCGTAGATGTATCTGCCAGTATGCTCGCCAAGGATCTTCGCCCTAATCGTTTGCAAGCTCTTAAAAGTGTTGCAGCTCAATTTGTTGCAGATCGAACCAATGATCGTATCGGTATTGTAGAATATGCTGGGGAAAGCTACACAAAAACTCCAATTACCAGTGATAAAAAAATTGTATTGTCTTCTCTTAATAGTATCGAGTTTAATAATATTATTGAAGGTGGCACCGCTATCGGTATGGGACTATCTACAGCCGTAAATCGATTGAAAGATAGTAAAGCAGATAGCAAGGTTATTATTCTGATGACCGATGGAGAAAACAATGCTGGATTTATCGATCCAAAAATCGCAAGTGAACTGGCCTTAGAATATAAAATTAAAACCTACACCATTGGTCTGGGAACCAATGGTCAGGCATTATCTCCAATTTCAAGAGACCGTTCGGGAAAATTTATTTATGATAATGTTCCAGTAAAAATTGATGAAGAGCTTTTAAAAGAAATTGCAGAAATTACTGGAGGAAAATATTTTCGTGCGACTAACACCAAAAAATTGAAGGAGATTTATGATGAAATCGATAAATTGGAAAAAACAGAAGTCGAAGAGTTTAAGTATACCAATTATGAAGAAAAGTTTCGGCCATTAATTCTATTAGCTGGAATCCTTTTGATTGTTGAATTATTATTAAAATTTACCCTATTTAGAAGTTTTGTTTAAAACGATGGATTAAATGTATTTGCTGGAAGAAAAAATATGGTTTTGGTTGTTATTGGTAATTCCAGGAATAATTGTATTATTCCTATTACTATTGATCTGGCAGCGACAAACACAACAAAAATTTGCACAACGTTCCTTACTTAGAAGATTAAGTCCGGATCGATCTATATTTAAACCCATTCTTAAAATCATAGTCTTATCTCTAGCTATTTTCTTTTTAGTTATTGCACTGGTCAATCCTAAGATCGGAACCAAACTGGAAACCGTGAAGCGAGAAGGTGTCGATTTGGTATTTGCCGTAGATGTATCTAAAAGTATGCTTGCAGAAGATATCGCACCTAATCGTATTGAAAAATCCAAGCAACTGGTCTCACAGATTATCAATAATTTGGCCAGTGATCGTATAGGTATTATCGCCTATGCTGGAAGCGCTTTCCCACAGTTACCCATTACCACAGATTATAGTAGTGCTAAGCTATTTCTAAGTCAGATGAATACTGATATGCTGTCTAGTCAAGGAACCGCAATACGCGAAGCTATAGCGCTAGCGAAGACCTATTACAATGACGAAGAGCAGACCAATAGAGTCTTGTTTATTATTTCTGATGGAGAGGATCATGAAGGAGAAGTGTCCAGTATTGCAAAAGAGGCAAAAGAAGAAGGAATCAGAATATTTACCATAGGTGTTGGTGATGAAAAAGGAGGCCCAATTCCATTAAAACGTAATGGTATTGTGCAATCTTATAAAAAAGACCAAAATGGAGAAACTGTTATTACCAAACTCAATGAAGATATTTTGTTGGAAATAGCCGACAAAGCAAATGGCACTTATATTAATGGAAAAAATACAGCCGATGTTGTTGAAGCGGTACAGGACGTTTTAAATCAAATGGATAGAACAGAGTTTGAATCTAAGCAGTTTGTTGATTTCAAAGACCAATTCCAATGGTTTTTGGGAGCAGGCTTATTGTTGTTGTTTTTGGATATTTTTTTATTGGATCGTAAAACAGGATGGTTGAAGAAATTGAATCTTTTTAATGAAAATAAATAAGTACATATCATGCAGTATTTGAAATACCTTTTCTTGTTTTTTGCTACGATGGTGGTTGCTCAGGAAAAACCTCAGAAACAGGAACGTCCTGAAAGTCCGTATGCAGATGATGTCAGAGATCTCATTATTGATGGCAATGATTATTTGGAAGATAACGCTTTCGCGAAAGCGGAGGCCTCTTATCGGGAAGCGGTTGCACTTGATCCTACTAATGTTGCTGCAAAATACAATTCAGGAAACAACTATTATGAAAATGAAAAATGGGAAGAGAGTACCGCTGGTCTCTTAAAAGCAACAGCAATCGCACAAACTAAAAAAGAAAAACATAAAGCCTTTCATAATTTAGGGAATGCGCTTTATCAACAAAAAGATTTTAAAGCCGCTGTAGAAGCATATAAAAATGCCCTTCGCAATAATCCCACCGATGAAGAAACTCGTTATAATCTTGCTTTAGCCAAAGAAGAAGAAGAGCAAAACGGCGGTGGCGGTGGCGGTGGAGATGATGAGAATGAAGATCAGGATGAAAATCAGGATAAGGGACAGAATGAGAAGAATGATGATGGTGAAGGAGATAAGGAAGAAAGTGAAGACGGAGAAAAAGAAGAGACAGAAGATGAAGGTGAAGAAGAGGAAAACGAAAGTGAACAGAAAGAAAACGAAGATGGCAAACCTAAAGACAAAGATCAGGAACAACCTGGAGATAAGGGAGAGCAAGAAAAAGCACCTCCTCCACAACCCAGAGAAGGTCAATTATCTCCTCAACAAGTAAGAAGTCTGCTTGAAGCCATGAAAAATCAGGAACAAAAGACGCAAGACAAGATAAACGCTCAAAAAGTTAAAGGTGCAAAAGTCAAAACCGAAAAAGATTGGTAATTTTGACTTCATTAAAATGAACAGCATATAATGTTATTACAAAAAGCACATATCCTATTCTATTTACTATTTACCTCGGTAGTGGTAATGGCACAAGATGTGTCTTTTAATGCAAAACCCAGTAAGAACAGACTTGGTGTTAATGAACGTTTGAAAATTGAGTTCACTGTAAATCAAGATGGTGATAACTTCCGTGCACCAAGTTTTGAAGGTTTTGAAGTTGTGGGTGGTCCCAGCCAGTCTCATAGTAGGCAATGGGTTAACGGGAAGAGTAGTGTCTCCATAAGTTTCAGCTATATACTTGCTCCCAAAAAACGTGGTAAAATCACTATAAATCAGGCAGAGATAACTATTAATGGAGAAGTATATAAATCGCCTCCCGTTACAATCGATGTCACCGCAGCCGTTGAAATTCCCAAAGACCCAAATGACCCAAATTATATTGCAAAAAACAATATTCATCTCGTTGCTGAAGTATCTAAAGCAAATCCATATCTCAATGAAGCTTTAACAGTCGTTTATAAACTTTATGTCTCTCCGGAGACCAGTGTAAGCAATTGGAATGTATTAGATAATCCAAAGTATACTGATTTCTGGAGTCAGAATATTGATGAAAAACAAGTCAAAATTTATGAAGGAGAATATCAGGGACAACCGTATCGTTATGTTATTTTGAGACGTACAGTATTGTATCCTCAAAAAACAGGAAAACTCACTATAGAACCATTAAGTCTGAGCATTTCTGTTGATGTCCCTACCAATAAACGTGACATTTTTGGAAGGCGTATTGTGCGTCCAGCAAATATTCCTGTTGCTGCAAAAATCAGAACTATTGACGTAAAGCCACTACCTCTTGATGGGCGTCCTGATGATTTTTCTGGAGCGGTAGGTAATCTTGATTTTGAAGTAACCACAGATAAAACAGTACTTGACGCAACAGAAGCTTTTCAATTAAAAGTTATTGCCTCTGGAAATGGGAATTTAAAATTATTTGACCTCCCTAAACCTACATTACCAGGTTCTTTAGAAGTGTATGAGCCAGAACATGAAGAAAACGTACGCACCAATTTATCAGGTATGAGTGGTCAAATAAGTGATACGTATACCGTAGTTCCTCAGTATAAGGGGAAATATCCCATTCCAAGGATTTCATTTAGCTACTTTGATCCGATCGCACGTAATTATAAACGCATTACTGCCGATGACATCGTAGTTGAGGTTAAATCTGGACCTGTTGACAATAGTGAGACAACCACGACAAGTAATACTGGTACTGCACGACAAAGTGTAGTAGCAAATGGTGATCAATTCAGATATATTAAGTCTGTAGCGAGCTTTCAGTCTATAGCAAAACAAACCTTTTTCAAAACCAAAGCATTCTGGCTTTACTTATTATGTCCTTTATTTCTTATACCTATAGCAATTATTGTTCGTAAAAAACGACAGAGTTATTCCAATGATGTTCAAGGGAATCGTATACGGAAAGCAAATAAACTTGCTCGAAAATTTCTTGGAGAGGCTAAGAAAAATCTAGGTGATCAAAAGGCATTTTATATTGCTATGGAACGTGCATTGCACAATTACTTAAAAGCTAAATTACAAATACAAACCAGTGATATGAGTAAGGATCGTATCAATCGTTTGTTACAGGAACGAGGTACGGAGAGCTCAAGCACGATTGAATTCATCGGCCTTCTGGAAAGTTGTGAGTTTGCCCGTTACACTCCAACAAGTAGCGTGACAATGCAACAAGATTATGATAAAGCCGTTCGCGTAATTTCAGCATTGGATAAACAGTTATAAGGTGAAGATAATACTAAGATATAGCCTGTTTGTAGTATTCCTGTTCTGGAGTAATATTTTTCTTGCTCAAAACAATGATGCTCTTTTTAAATCTGGTAATGATCATTATGCAAATGCCAGATATCAGGAAGCCATAGATGATTATAAAAAGATTCTGGATCGAGGAATGGTTTCTGCAGCTCTTTATTATAATCTTGCTAATGCTCATTATAAACTTAACAATGTAGGGGAAACGGTCTATTATTTTGAAAAAGCCCTTCAACTTGCTCCTGCCGATGCTGATATTCGAAATAATGCTGCTTTTGCAGAAAATATGAAAATCGATGCTATAGATAAACTCCCGGAAAACACTCTTAAAAAATGGGTTGATACCGTGCTGAGTTGGCTCACCTTTGATGGATGGGCCTGGTCCAGTATTATTGCGATGGTCCTATTTGTATTACTATTTTTAGGTTATTATTTTTCATATGGAACATTGCGTAAACGTAGTTTTTTTGTCACTTCCATACTATCTTTACTCGTTACTATTATTAGTGTAAGTTTTGCGTATACTGCTTTCGCAAAAGCACAATTGGATCAACCTGCAATCATATTTGTTCCAGAAGTAGAAATTAAAAGCGAACCTAATTTAGGCAGTACAACGGCTTTCACATTACATGAAGGAACTAAAGTTATGGTTCTTGAAACTATAGAAGAATGGAAACGCATTCAACTTACCGATGGCCAGGTAGGTTGGATTCCAGACACTGATCTTAAGCTGTTGAATGATTTTTAAAAAATATTTAACAAAACCTATCCTGTTCTTGCAGTATTTTTATACCTTATTTTTCGAAATATGTGCCGTCTAGGTATTTTCATAATATCACTACTCTTATCCCTTTCGATTATGGGACCATCTGTACTTATGTTAGTATCTAACATGATTCAGGAACAAAAAATAGTAGTTGACTTTGGGGAAGAAGAAAGCAAAAAAGAAAATAAAAAAGAACTCGATGAAAAAAATACCTTTTTTGAAACTTTAGAAATCGAAGGTTATACGATCATCAAAAATTCTAAAAAAGGCAATTATTTGTATCTGGTAAAAAAGTATATGCTTGCTCAGGAAATAGTATCTCCACCTCCAGAATCCTTTATTTAACACTTCAGCCAACTCAAAAAAATAATTTAAATATAAATCCTTATTTCTCTTGATATAAGGACATTCAACTCATTCTAACATGTTCAAATATCTTAAAAACGATTTACCCGCAAGTATCGTAGTCTTTTTCGTTGCATTACCCCTATGTTTGGGTATTGCACTTGCCAGTGGTGTTGGTGCCGCCAATCTTTTTTCCGGTTTAATTGCAGGAATAATAGGTGGTATCATAGTGGGATTCATAAGTGGATCTCAAATAGGTGTAAGTGGTCCTGCAG
This sequence comes from uncultured Flavobacteriaceae bacterium, assembly GCA_964589085.1. Classification (GTDB taxonomy): domain Bacteria; phylum Bacteroidota; class Bacteroidia; order Flavobacteriales; family Flavobacteriaceae; genus Dokdonia. Next base: position 13,190 of record CAZPTJ010000018.1, read on the forward strand.
CAGGACTTGCCGCAATTGTCGCTGCCGCTGTGGCTTCGCTCGGCTTTGAAAATTTCTTAGTTGCTGTTGTTATAGCAGGAGCAATACAAATACTATTTGGCGTTCTCAGACTGGGAATTATTGGATACTTCTTTCCTTCTTCTGTTATTAAAGGGATGCTTACGGGTATAGGGATCATTATTATCTTGAAACAAATACCATATTTCTTTGGATTAGATGAAAACCCTGAAGGCGACTTCGCCTTCCTTCAGATTGATGGAGAAAACACGCTTACCGAATTATTAAAAGCTATCAATGCTTTAATTAGCGGAAATTTTGATTCTGGTGCGACTTTAATCGCATTAATTGGTATCGCTATCTTAATCCTATGGAGTAATGTGCTTTCGAAGAAAGCCAGGATTTTTCAATTAATCCAAGGGCCACTTGTAGCCGTAGTTGTAGGTATCATTTTTTATTTTCTAACTAAAGGTTCTGATTTTGAGCTTGTACAACAACATTTAGTTTCTGTACCTGTCCCTGATAGTTTCGAGAGTTTTATTGGGCAATTTAGTTTTCCAAACTTTGATGCTATTGGTAAAAAGGAAATATGGATCACCGCTTTTACAATAGCCTTGGTTGCTAGTTTAGAAACATTATTATGTGTAGAAGCGACGGATAAGTTAGATCCAGAAAAACGGGTTACTCCTACAAATAGAGAGTTATTTGCCCAGGGAACTGGAAATATGATTTCAGGTTTTATCGGTGGACTCCCTATTACACAAGTAATTGTACGATCATCTGCAAATATTCAATCAGGTGGTAAAACAAAGGCTAGTGCAATAATACATGGTTTTCTTTTATTGATATCTGTTTATACTATTCCTCAAATTCTTAACTATATTCCTTTGTCTGTGCTTGCAGCAATCCTTTTTATTGTAGGCTATAAGCTGGCTAAACCAGCTACCTTTAAAGCCATGTGGAAAGCAGGTTGGAAACAATTTTTACCTTTCATAGTGACTGTCTTAATAATTGTATTCAAGGACTTACTTTGGGGAATAGGCATTGGACTTGTAGTAGGGATTATAATAGTATTATTTAAAAGTTTTCAAAACTCACACTTTTTAAATAAAGAAAATGAAGACCCAACAGACGGTAAAGTGAAAATGACCCTTGCAGAAGAGGTAACATTTTTCAATAAAGGAGCTATTTTAAAAGAATTGGATGCCCTTGCCGAAAATACGTATCTTGAACTTGACGTACGTCAAACACGTTATCTGGATCCTGACATTATTGAAATTTTGGAAGATTTTGCCTTTAAAGCAAAACAACGTAATATAGATATTAAATTGATCTCAGAGCGTGGAGTGGTAGAAAACCCTCCTAGCTATATTGAATTTTTTAAACTCAGAAGGAAAACAACATAAATTATTAGTATATGAAAGCACTAAATAAAGACACTCAAGCTGCAATTTCTCCCGCAGATGCCCTAGAACGATTAAAAGAAGGTAATTCCAGATTTGTTTCAAAATCTCCTGTAGATCGCGACCTTTTGGAACAAGTACGTGACACTTCCGGAGGGCAATGGCCGCACGCAGTAATATTAAGCTGTATTGATTCTCGTGTTCCTGTTGAAACAATTTTTGATCAGGGAATTGGCGATGTCTTCAGCGCCAGAGTTGCAGGCAACATTGTAAATACTGATATTCTTGCCAGTATAGAATATGGCTGTAAAGTAGCGGGTTCAAAGCTAGTGGTTGTTTTAGGTCACACCTCTTGTGGCGCAGTTAAAAGCGCTATAGATGATACTTATGTAGAAAGTCCTTTACAACTAGGTAATATCAGATCATTACTTACGGAAATCAAACCGTCTGTTCTTGCAGTATCAGAACCTAAAGCGTTGGATCAACGAACCACAAACAATAAAGAATTCTTTAATAATGTGGTATATAAAAATGTAGAACTAACATTACAGAATTTGCGTAATAACTCTCCTCTTCTGGCTCAAATGGAAACTGATGGAGATATTACTATAAAAGGGGCTGTTTATGATGTAGGTAGTGGGAAAGTAACCTTCTTATAATAAAATAGCCATTTTAAAATTATAAAAAGAAGGCTGGCTCATTGAACCGCCTTCTTTTTTATTTTTGTAACTCATCTTGTAACTAACCATATATGAAATCATTTTTTAAACACTTGAAAGGAGATGCCTTCGGCGGTATAACCGCTGGTATTGTAGCCCTACCATTGGCCTTAGCTTTTGGAGTATCATCAGGCCTAGGCCCTAGTGCTGGATTATATGGTGCAATACTTATTGCTTTCTTTGCAGCTCTTTTTGGTGGTACTCCAACACAAATATCTGGGCCTACAGCTCCAATGACTGCTGTAACTATAGGTGTTGTTGCGGCAATTGTTGCAGGCTTTGACGGTGATTTACAAAAAGCGCTGCCTATAATTCTAACTGTTTTTTTATTGGCAGGACTGATGCAAATTGGGCTAGGGATATTGGGCGTAGGTAAATACATTAGGTATATTCCTTATCCCGTAGTCTCTGGGTTTATGACAGCTATTGGAGTGATGATTTTGATTACCCAATTACAACCTCTTTTTGGTTATAATGCATCAGAAGATGAAACATTGATACAACGTTTTATCCCTCAAGCAGAAGAAGTTGTATTACAAAAGAACATTCAAAAACAAAAAGAGAGTGATTTCTTAGTGATCCAAGATGTTGAAGAAGCCGTACAGCAAACCAAAGCGACCCAAGAAGATGCCATTAAAACGGAAGCAATTAACCTTGCCAAAAATCATGCAAAAGGTGTTGTGGGTACGGTCAAAGTTTTACCTTATGCAATCAAAAACATTCGATGGCTCGAAGTTGCATTAGCACTGGCGACTATTTTAATTATTTATGGTTTTAAGCGTATTACAACAGCGGTACCCAGTACATTGGTCGCCTTAGTGATTGTTTCTTCCGTAGCTTACTTTGTTCAATTGGAATACCTTCCTATTGAAGAGATCCCTGCAAGACTTCCTAAATTTAATGGCGATATTTTTACCTCCTTTAGCCTGGCTTCAATTTCTCCTTATATTTTTGCGGCTATCTCACTCGCCTTTTTAGGAGCAATAGACTCATTGCTTACGTCTGTTGTTGCCGATAACATGACAAAAACCAACCATAAGCCCAATAAAGAGTTGATTGGGCAGGGTATTGGAAATACAGTGGCTTCTCTTTTTGGTGGTATTCCCGGAGCGGGAGCAACTATCCGAACGGTGGTCAATATTAAAGCTGGTGGCAAGACCAAATTATCTGGGATGATTGCTGGTGTATTATTACTTTTTATTCTTTTGGCCTTAGGCCCTATTGCTTCCAAAATTCCAGCAGCTGTACTAGCTGGTATTCTCATAACTGTTGGTATTGGTGTTATGGATTATAAGGGACTTAAGGCTATTCCAAACTTGCCAAAGGATATTAATCTTTTAGGACTTAAATTAAGTTCAGAAGTACTTATTATGATCATTGTTCTGATATTATCAGTATTCTGGAATCTAATTAATGCTGTAGGTATTGGTTTGGTATTATCTTCCTTGGTTTTTATGAAAAAAATGGGAGATTTTACAGCGCGAAGATCTAAGGTACTTGACCTTAAAGCCACTGAAGAAAATGAAGTCTTATGGAATGATGAAATTAATTTTCCAGAAAACCTTAAAGAAGAAATATTCATTAAACATCTTAATGGTCCATTATTTTTTGGTTATACGAGCGAATTTCAGCAGCTAACCGCTCAAATACCAAAAACCGCTTCACACGTAATTCTAAGGATGGATAAAGTGCCTTATGTAGATCAATCAGGAGTTTATGCTATGGAAGATACGATCTTAGGATTGTATCAAAATGGAATAAAAGTGCATCTGGTAGGCTTACAAAAACAACCTCGTTTTATGTTAGAACGTATTGATATTATCCCAGATCTAATTGCAGAAGAGGGTATTTTTAAGAGCTTTGATTCTTGTATTTCTTATTTAAAAACCATTGTTTCAGATACACAATGACATTAAGAATCGGAGGACAACGTATCTTCGATATTATCGGAATCAAGAATTGCAGGTAGTACTGTAGGCGCTATTACTTGTATTGGATCATATAGTAACGATTCCTCCTTAGTTTCCTGACTCACAAGTTTTATTCTATCGTTTGCGGCATCTAGAAACATCAGAATAGCACTAAGAATAAAAGCATATTTAATCAAAGAGAAGAGACCGCCTAATATCTTATTGGCAATACCCAGCATTGCAAAATCGGCAATTTTAGTCAATGCTTTACCAGCCATAGTAACTATAATTACAATAATAATAAAGGTTATTGCAAAGGCAGATAGCTTAATGGCTTGTTCAGTCCAGGATGTTTTTTGCACCAACCAATCGCCAACAAAATAAGAAAAATGAACTGCGCCATAGACTCCGGCAACTAAGGCAACAAGGGATGCTAATTCGACAAAAAGTCCTTTTCGTAATCCTTGAATTAGCCCAAAGATTAATATAACTGCAAATACAATATCTATACTATTCACGATCTAAAATTGGAATAAAAAATTAAAGTAGTTGTAGTTGCAAAAGTACTAAAAGCAGATTCAATAGTTAGTTATGGCTATAAACGACTAGTTTATCGTTTTTAAAATAACGCTATTTGAACTCTTTTTAGTATACTCCAATTTAGCAGGAACCAATACGGTCTTTAAAGCAAGATCTAGATCATCGTGCACAAAACTTCCTGTAAAGCGTACATCCCTTACCAGATTTGTGTTTTCAAATGTAAATCCGTAGTGACGCTCGAGAGTTTCCAGTACTGCAGTTAAAGGTATATTATCAAAGTGACTTTGTTTAGTAGACAACCATAAAGGTTGGGACTCTTTTATGATCTTATTTTTAATAAGATTGTCCAGAATAACAATCCCTTCTCCTGAAGTTAAAATTTCTTTTTCTTTGATGTTTTTTGCTGTAAAACGCACTTTTCCTTCGTAACAATTCAATTCAAAAACGCTTTGTGCTCTGATATTAAATTGTGTACCTAGTACGGCTACAGTTCCTGTATTCGTCACTACAGAAAAACCTTCTCCTTTTTCAATATTGAAAAAGCCTTCTCCTTCCAAATGTACTACTTTATTGGAGTTCCAGAAAAAACGCTTTCGCGAAAGCGTAGATCCCGCATTTAACTGCACTTCTGAGGCATCTGGTAATGTAACTGTTATTTGTTCTCCCACTGGAGTTGTATACTCGACTTTATTAAAAAACAATCCAAGTATTAGAACAATTGAAGCCGCTATAGAGGCCGCATATATAAACGGTCTTAGACGAATGACCTTTGTTTTCTTATGTGATTCCTGTTCAACACGGTTCATGAGTGCCTTTTGCAATCGCATCTTATCAAAAACTGGTTTTGAAAAACGACTTGCCCCCTGCATTATAGCGTGATAATCTGCATAAGCTTCTGTTTTTTCAAACATAGTTTGTTCTTCAGGACTTAACGTTCCTGACAGCCACTTTGCTAAAAGATCATCGCTTCGATTAATTGACATAACATTTTCTCTTCAAACAATAAAACAGTTTACACTGCTTTTACCCTACCTTATAATCAAACATTTTTTATAATTGCTCTCATTTTAATTAGAGCCTTATGCATACGCTTCTCTACAGCCTTTTGTGATATCTCAAGCAACTGTGCAATTTCCTTATAGGTTTTTTTATCAATCCTATTTAATAAAAATACCTCCCGCTCTCTTTCAGTCAATCCATCAATTGCACGCTGCAGTTTATCCATAAACTCCTTTTCTTCCATAAGAAAATCAGGCGCCTCTATATTACTGGACTTGTTTGATCTTTTTTCATAAGCAAGCACTACCTTTTTATGTGCCTGCTCATTATAAAATGCATTTTTTGATACGGTATACAAAAATGATTTTGCCTTTTCAAAAACCACTTTTTTGCAGTGGTTCCATAACTTGATAAAAGCATCTTGAACCAGATCTTCTGCCTGCTGCATATCGCCACAGCGATAGTATAAGTAGTTTCTTAAGGTCTCTGCCTGTTGATCAAAAACAGTATTAAAAACCTGTTGATCACAAACCGATTTTGTAGAATTTGTAGAAGTAGATTTCAAGAATCTGTAAAATTAATGTAGGATTTAAGCGTTTTTCTGATTATCAGAATTCCAAAAATAAGCAATTAATAAAAATTTAAAAGTCCAGATGCATTACATTTTATCAGAAAGCATTAAGTCTCCATCATGATTACTCGTATTTTTGTGTCCTTTAATACATCTATATGGTACGCGATGAACAGTTAAAAAAACGTTGGGAGCAGGTGGTTAATCTTTGTTCTACGCGTTTTGCAGATGGAGATACACTGGATCTCGATGCTATCGTATATCTTATAGGAGTACAGGAGTTTGGGAAGTTTGACAAGAACTTTAAAAAGGATGACAAAATTAATTTGATGCATATTGCTATTTGTCGTTTGTTAGCCCCTTTTGGCTATTATCAATTTGATTATAATGACCCCGATGGATGGCCGCACTACAAAGTACTGGAACCTCTCCCTTCATTAAAAGCTGGTGAGCAAAGCTTATTAATGAAAGAAGCTATTGTTCATTATTTTCTGGAGAAGGGTATTATCAATTAAAGTATTGGTATGAGAGCCCTTATCGAAAATATTATCCAACAATTAGAGGATGTCCAGAATGGAAAATTATGGATAGGTAGTTCTTTTGATAGCAAGTTAAATCATATAGACGAAAATTTGGTTTTCTTAAGACCGATGGAAAGTTTACACAGTGTTGCCGAAATAATTTCTCATTTAACATTATGGAGAAGAGAGACTATTTTAAAAATTCAAACGGGAAGAGGAAGTAAGACAGATGATTACGAGGAAAACTGGTTGACTAATGATCAGCTCAAAAAAAAGGGCTGGAACGATATAAAATCAGCATACGATGATACTTTGTCTGAATTGATTATGCTATTAAAATCAAAAGATGATACATTCTTAAATGAGTTATATTTCGACACCGATTTTAAAGGCGATTATGAATATAGTTTTGTAATTAACGGTATGCTTCATCACGATATTTATCATTTAGGGCAGCTTGGAATAATCATAAAGCACCTAAAACAAAAAGGCAATTGTTAACAATCCATATAAAATTGTGGTACTCATAGAAATCACGCGATTATATACTTCAGAAAACTTCTGTCTTTGCAGAAGTTTATTAACTTTGACCCTTCCTTAAAAAGAAGATTATGCTGGATAAAATCAAGGAACTTATTACTGAAGTTGATGAGTTTAAAGCTGCAACCCTAGAAGAGGTGGAAGCTTTTCGTATCAAATTTTCAGGAAGAAAGGGGATCGTAAATGAAATCATTGCCGATTTCAAAAACGTTCCTAATGAAATGAAAAAAGATTATGGACGAGCAATGAATATGCTTAAGAATTCGGCGCTCGACAAGGTAAATATATTAAAGGAAGCATTGGAAGGTAATGATGATCAAACGACTACTGATGATCTTACTCGTCCTGGTTTGCCTACGCTTATAGGTGCACGTCATCCTATTTCTATTGTAAAAAATCAAATTATTGATATTTTCTCAAGAATAGGGTTTAATGTTTCTGAAGGCCCAGAAATTGAGGATGACTGGCATAACTTTACAGCATTGAATTTACCGGAATATCATCCGGCCAGAGATATGCAGGACACCTTTTTTATTCAGACAGATCCTGATATTTTATTGCGTACGCACACTTCATCAGTACAAGTGCGCTATATGGAAAATAATCAACCTCCTATTCGTACGATCTCTCCAGGGAGAGTATATCGTAATGAAGCAATAAGTGCTCGATCTCATTGTTTTTTCCATCAAGTGGAAGGTTTATATATTGATAAGGATGTATCGTTTGCCGATTTAAAGCAGACACTACAGTATTTTACGACAGAGCTTTTTGGTAAATCTAAAATACGCTTACGTCCTTCATATTTCCCATTTACAGAGCCCAGTGCTGAGGTAGATGTCTATTGGGGTCTTGAAACAGAAACCGATTACAAAATGACTAAAGGTACTGGATGGCTGGAAATTATGGGTTGTGGTATGGTAGATCCCAATGTTCTTGAAAACTGCGGTATCGATTCCGAAATTTATAGTGGTTTTGCTTTTGGAATGGGTATCGATCGTATCGCATTATTATTGCATCAGATTTCCGATATCAGATTATTAAGTGAAAATGATATTCGATTTTTGGAACAATTCAAAAGTACATTTTAATAACGCTTTCTACGCTTTCGCGAAAGCAGTATGAACGCCATCTCCTTTGAAACGGATAGACTTTCTTGCCGACCTACACAGGTGGAAGATGCCTCCTTTATCCTCGAATTAATGAACACAGAGGATTGGTTGGCAAATATTGGTGATCGCAATCTACACACTAAAAAGGAAGCTGAAGTCTATATTCAACATAAGATGGTTCCTCAATTTGAAGATTCTGATTATGGAACCTATACGTTAATACGGAAAACAGATGATGTTAAAATAGGCACTGTAGGTCTTTATAATCGAGATGGCATAGATGGAATAGATATTGGTTTTGCTTTGTTACCTGATCATTACAGCAAAGGCTATGCTTTTGAAGCATGCTTGCAATTACTTAAAATGGCCAAAGAAAGACTTAAGCTTCAAACTATCAAGGGTATTACTTTACCTTCAAACAAATCATCTCAAAAATTATTAGAACGTTTAGGGTTTTCCTATGCACGGGAGATACAACTACCTAACGATCCTGATATATTAATGCTTTATACTAAAATATTGAATTGAAGTTTATGCAAAAAGACATTGAAATACCTCAAATAAAAGATGTTTATGTTGCGGCGATAAAGGAATTAAATACTGATTTTAATACTCAAGACTGGAATGCCTATATCATAAACAACGGTTCGGTTCCTTTAGAAATGGTGCTTATCGTATCTCAGGGATACGATGACAGTCGTAAGACATCACAATTGCGTCATTCACTACAAGTACTTCCTGCTAAGGGTTATGCAAAAATCGAATTTATAGAAGATAGTGTCTTAAAACTAAACAACACTTTTTCTATTACTTACTTCTTAGACAATAAAATGTACGAGAAACGTTGGGAATTTCCTGCAAACAGTATTCTGGATGACAATGCAGTTTCTATACCGGTAATGCACAAGGAAGGAGTACTGGCTAGATAGTTTAATCCAGTTGTGTGATGAGTTTCTTAAAAACCTTTTTAGGGCTTTTCCCTTCATAAAGAATGGAATGCATTGCTTTAATGATTGGTATTTTTGCTTTTTTCTCTCGTTTAGTATTAAGATCATAAGCACTCTTTGTTGCATAATACCCTTCGGCAATCATAGACATTTCAAGCTGCGCACTTTTTACTGTATATCCTTTTCCAATCATATTTCCAAACATACGATTGCGACTAAACACAGAATATCCTGTCACTAAAAGATCTCCCAGATAGGCAGAACCATTAATATCTCGTTTGAGTCGATGTGCTTTTTTGACATATCGTTTAATCTCCCGTATAGCATTGCTCATAAGCACACTTTGAAAATTGTCTCCATAACCCAAACCATGAGCAATTCCAGCCGCAATAGCATATATATTCTTAAGTGTTGCAGCATATTCTATACCGATAATATCATCATTGGTTGTGCATCGTATATATGGGGTTGAAACCGCATTTGCGACCATAATCGCTGTTTCCTTTTGGGCACAGGCAATAGTAAGATAGGAGAGTCGTTCCAGCGCCACTTCTTCGGCATGACAAGGACCGGCAATAACTCCAATATTCTCCATCGGAATATGATAACAGTCATTAAAATGAGCTCCTACCAGTTTACCACTTTCCGGAACAATTCCTTTTATCGCAGAAAAAATAATCTTTCCTTCCAGTGATGTTTTTAGCTTTTTCAATTCGGTGCCGACAAATGCAGATGGAATTGCAAAAATCAATACATCTGCATAATCAATAATGATATTAATGTCCGAACTCAATACTAATTGATCTTGGCAAAATGTCACTGCACTCAGATAATTAGGATTATGTCCTATAGTCTGTATATGTAAAATAGCTTCCGTATTGCGCATATACCACCCTATTTCAGGAAGATTCTCACACAACATCTTTGCTATGGCTGTCGCCCAGCTCCCACCGCCGATAATACCAAACTTTAAAGATTCCATGGCTCCAGTATTTAATTTCAAAAATAATTATTTGAAATGGACTTGACCATGCATGAACAACAAGAAATCAAGTTTATCAAATTCATATTTAAAATATTGAATATCAATTATCTATAATTTTGGCATAGCAATTGGTTTATATATTACATCAAATCAAAAATCCGAAACGTTATGAAAACAATCAAAATTCTTTCCGTATTGGCCCTTGTAGCAACCGTATTTACCTCTTGCTATACTGAGGTGGTTATTGAAGATGAAATCATCATCGATGAACCTGTAGTTACATTAAATCAGGTGCTTTCTGATTATGAGATCTGGTATGTGGATATTAATCGTTCAACAGGTAATACCACAGTTCCTTTTTTACAAAAAGCTTTTACTACATCATTCCGTAACGGAACAATCTGGGCAAATAATAATATCTCTGGTATTGGAAACGCAGGTAATGGTTTTGGTATACGCATAGGTCATTATAGCACTTATGATTTTGAAGTAGATATTACTCACGACCTGGATGGTACCTATACTTTTACCGTAAGACAAGTATCTGCAAATGAAATCGAACTCCGAGATATTCATAGTCAAGCAAGTTACATTTTAATAGGATATCAACGTCATAACTTTGATTACGATCTTCTGTTTTATGACAATATTCATTATTTATTACAGGAATTTATCACTTGGGAAAAAGTGTATACCAGTGATGAAGGAATTCCAAACATTTTTGATAAAGAGAACTTCCTTCAGTTCCTACCAGCACAAGATTTAGGAAACTTTAAGAGTTCTACAGACCCAAATGGCACACCTATTGATATTATATATTACGACTATGAAGGGATATATGATGTTGATGATATTGCGGGAGTATGTTGTCGGAAAACTTTAACACTAGATTATAACTTTCCAGACAATGAATTTTTTGAGCTTACCGTTATAAATGATGAAACTATAGCTCTGTATCAGTTAAGTACTGGAACGACCTATCATTTTAAAGGAAATGGTTTTATACAATATAAAACTTTGAATGAAGGGAAACCACGAAAGAAAACAGCGCTTACTAAAAAAGAAATAAAGAAGCTTAAATCTCAAAAAAGAGCAAAGCTTCAGACGATATAAAAAGTTTTTGGTTGGTTATTTAGTTGGAAACCGCTCGCCTAATATAAATTAGGAGGGCGGTTTCTTTTTTGGATCATACTATAATGAGATCACTACAAAAATTAGAAATGCCAAACACCCTATGGCTAACACCCACCCTAAAACACTCTTTGGAGTTCTCTCCTCTTTAAAACTTCTTATGGCACTTATAATACAAAAGGAAGCAGTAAATAATAACATAAGAATCGCTGTCCATAAAAGGAAATCAGGAAGCATTGCCTCTGCGTTATTTTGATCTTTAATCGCTCTAGACCATTTTAAAACACCCTGAACAAAAAACAATACTAAACTTATCAAGCCAAAATAATAGGCGCGATCGCTATTGGGAGTGTCACTTATTTTTCTAGGCATCAGGACTGATAAAAATTCATCTCATCCATATATCGATACACCGCATCCGGTAATAAAGGTTGAATGTTTTTATTTGTTGCTATACCCTTACGTATAGCTGTAGAGGAAATCTCCATAATAGGCGCTTCTACTCTATGAATTTTTGGATGACTCAAAAATTGCTCATCCACTTTACCTGCTGATATTCGCGGATAAACATAAATATCATGATGTTCCAGAATCACCTCATAATTTTTCCATTTATGAAGACTTTTGAGATTATCTTCTC
>CAZPTJ010000019.1:0-24711 GCA_964589085.1 uncultured Flavobacteriaceae bacterium
TTTATGGCACTTTCAAGGTTCATCACAAAGTTCTAATGCATAATCTGGGTTTAATGTCCGAAATCATTGTCATAAATGAGATATCTGTTTGTATTCTTTTTTGTTTGTATATCATTCAAAAGTAACTCCCAATTTAGACAACTATCGCCTAAGGCAGAAATAAGCCTACTTACTATAGGTCCTGGTGAAAACTTATATGACACTTTCGGGCATACTGCAGTCCACGTAGAGGATACCGATAGAAATTTAAATGTAGTTTTCAACTATGGGTACTTCAACTTGGAAGCTCCAAATTTCTACTTAAAATTTGCTAGAGGCAAGTTGCTTTATAAACTAGGTGTAAATCCTTATGATGAATTTTATGAATCCTATGTTCAGGAACAACGCTGGATCAAAGCTCAAGTTTTAAATCTTACTATCGCAGAAAAACAGGCAGTATTTAATTTTTTAGCCCATAATGCAAAACCAGAAAACAGTACATACTTGTATGATTTTTTCTACGACAATTGTGCAACTAGGCCACTTGATGTATTGAGGACTATTTCTAATAATCAACTTCAACTTCATATTGACAATTTCCCTTCAGGAAAAACACATCGGGATCTCATCCATGACTATGTGCCAGTAAATACCTGGGGACGTTTAGGGATCGACATTGCATTAGGCTCAATAATTGACAAAAAAGTAGATCACAGATATTATTTATTTCTGCCAGACTATATGATGGATGCTTTCGCGAAAGCAGAATTAACAAATGCAGGTGCCACAAAATCATTGGTCGCAAAAACAGAAGACCGTTTCGTCTCAACAGATCCGGCATCTTATGGACATTCTTTTGTTTTAAGTCCCTTTTTAATCCTAACATTACTTGCAATTCTACTCATCTGGAAAACCTATACCGACCTTAAGACAAATCGAAGACCTTACCTTCTTGATAAGCTAATCCTAGCTATTACTGGAATTATTGGAATTTCACTTTTTCTTTTGTGGACCGCTACAGATCATACGGCCACTGCCTGGAATTATAATCTGCTTTGGGCATTTCCGTTTAATTTTATAGTCATATTTGCCTTTTCAAAGACCCGACAAAAAAAATGGATCCTCCCCTATTTAAAATTGGTTATCATACTATTGGCACTTCTCCTGACACATTGGATAATTGGTGTCCAGGTATTTGCTATTGCCTTAATACCAATATTGATAGCACTAGTGTTTAGATATATTTATATGTGGAAAATGTTTAATGCACAAAAACCACAGGAAGTCTGAAGTTCTATTGTCCTCTATAAAAAATTACTGTACTTATAGTTTTAAGCACGATACTTAAATCCATAAACAAATTGCGATGTTTAATATAATACAGATCGTATTGTAATTTTTCAAGCGCATGATCTTCAGTACTAGCATAACTTCCTAGAACTTGTGCCCAACCCGTAAGCCCAGGTTTAACCACATGTCTTGTCTCATAAAAAGGTATAATTTCTGAAAGTTCCCTAACAAAAACAGGCCGTTCAGGTCGAGGTCCAATGACACTCATTTCGCCTATGAGTACATTAAAAAATTGAGGGATTTCATCTAATCTTGATTTTCGAAGAAATTTTCCAAATGCAGTTATTCTGACATCATTTTTTTGTGCCCATACAGCTCCGTCTTTTTCTGCATCTGTTACCATGGTTCTTAATTTGATAATCCTAAAAGCCCTTCCATTTTTACCGATACGTTCCTGTGTATAAAATAAGGGACCTCTATTTCCAATTAAATTACCAATAAAAAGAAAAGGCGTCAGGAAAAGAAAAACCGCAATACCAACTATGGCCATAAGAATATCAAAAAGTCGATGAAAAAAGAGGTAAAATTTATTCTGATTACTACGACTAAAAGGGAAATATTTATAGAAATCTTTATCTACGTATTGAACAGGTACTCTTTGTGTAATTTCCTCATAAACCTGGGTGTATTCTCTAATAGGGAAACCAGATTCTAGTAAATTGATAAGTTGCGTATACAGTGATAATGATACGCCATCAGAATAATCACTTGCTACTACAATTTCAGATATTGCATATTTGGCAACAGTATCCGTAAGTGTTTCAAGGGGAAAATTATCTAAGCCTTCTAAATCCAACGTAGCATCTTTCCCATCATCATCGGTATCAATATACCCTATTACTCTATAATTAGGATCTGCACGCTGCAGGTTTTGAGTGATTTTATTAATATCAAAAGAATCCCCCACAATGAGCACTCTTTTATAGAATCTTGGAGAAGAAATAAATGTGATATACATCCAGCGCCACACTAGAATTCCAAAAGTCATCGCAAGAAAAAAGTAAATGATTTGCAATCTGTTTTCTGGTAAAATAGGGGTATAAAATGGAGTTAGCAAATAGAACAATACAGTTACAGAAACTGTAAGAAGAGTATTTTTAAGAACAGTCAGAAATTTAGATGCCTGTTGTAGATTATACAGCTCAAAGATAGTTCCAAAAATCGCCAAATACGCAGCTAAAACAAGTGACCATACCCAATTCTCACTATCTATTCTAAAGTAATCAAAATTAAAAAAATTACTTACCAATTGCAGGAATCCCAGTACAACAACAATATCCAGAATACGTAATAAAATTTTACGCTCTGATATCTCAAAGTGTATATCTGGAAAGATGGCCATAGGGTTAGTTCTATATTGTAAATATATTATAAATTATCAGGAAAGCACCTCGACCCAGAGTGTTTTGACTGCATGCCAATCAAAAGATGAAACCTTCTTTCTGGCATTTGCAGTTAAATCTATAGCTATTCTTTCTTGTTCAATTAGTTGCACAATTTTAGAGGTGAATTCTTCCACGGCATTTGCTTCACAAAGCAAGCCGTCTACCTCATTATCAATAAGAAAAGGAACTCCACCTACATTTGTAGATATTACGGGCAATCCCAACGCCATAGCCTCGATAACACTTACAGGAGTGTTATCAAAATTTGTGGTATTGATAAATATGTCATAGTTCCTAGATAGAGTTATCCAATCTTTTTTGGACAGCTTTCCAGTAAAAATAACTGGAAGTTGGTGTTTTCTTGCATAAGAGGAGCACACATCAAAAGTCTCATCTTTGGCGGGTCCGACCATGCATAAGCTCGCATCTGGATACATTTTCAATAGTTCTTCAAGAATCTTTATGGCCATCAATGGATTATATATTTGAGAGAATGATCGCACCCATAATAATTTAGGTTGAACTTGTTGTCGTTCCTTAAATATATAATTATCAATAGCAATAGTATTAGGAATATATTTTAGATTGGAATATCCTTCTTTTTCAAAAGCTTTCATTAAATATTGAGATGGGGCAATATTAATTTTTGCATTCCCAAACAAGCGTTTAGATCGTTTCTTACTTCGTTGAATGCGCTGTGGAAGATCTCCTCCTCTAAGAATGGGGATATAGTCCAGCTTATAGAAGTCACATAACCTCCCAACCAATACTGCATACCAAAAATTTGTAGTACTATAGGTATCAATAAGAACAGATGAAACTTTTTTACGATACTTTAAAACCGCCCAGAGCATATCCATTAAGCGTAATACCTTATTAGCCTTTGAAGATACTTTCTTAACTATATATCCTTCTTGCTTTAGAAAATTCCCCAAAGTCTCAATACTCGTCACATTGGCACCCTTACGAGACAATGCGTTCCCTATGTACAGGATTTCTTTTTTCATAAGTTATGTTGAGGAGGCATAATGCATAAATCAATGCTGGAGCAGCAATACGCATGGATGAGTGATTTATGGTTAAAAACCAAAATGCAAAAGCCGAAAAAAACAAATAATTAGTTCTATTCCTTATCCTATATAACAATGGATAAATAACAAGAATCCCTAAAGCTATTAAACCTGCAAGACCATGTTCTGAAAGAATTCTACTCACCTCATTATGCGTAGCGGCAGATATACCTGTTTTTTCTTCTCGGTATTCCTTTATTTTCCCTATTCCAATGCCAGTAATAGGGTTTTCATAAAATGCTTCCAGTTCTGCATTAATCAAATCAGCTCTTCCTGTACTTACATCTTCTTTAATACGACCTGCAGCATCCTTATTGGCATAGCGTTTATCAATAAGCCCACTTGTTCTAGAGGAAGATAATCCCCAGGTAATTGCTCCCGTTATTAATAATATAATCGTATAAAAAAAGATTCTACCTCTTGTCTTCGCCGAAGTTTTTTGTGCATAAAAAATAATAAATAGCCCACTTATGACCAATGCTGTAATAACACCTCCTCTCGAAAATGTAATTATAGCCCGATAACTAATCAAAGACAGCAGAGCAATATTAATTATGACAAGCAGCTTATGCTTACTCCAAACAAATAATTGTATCACCATTGCAAAAATCCCTAAACCTAATGCTGTAGAAACCTGGTTAGGTCCAAAACCTCCTGACAATGCAAAATTAGAACCTGTACCACTTAAAACTGATCTTGTATCTGGTGTGTAGAAAAATAAATAAATCGCCATAGCAACTACCGGTAAACCAATGGCCCAACATATATACTGTAATTGCTTATATGTAATTTTACGATCCATACAGTATAGTGCAGCAATCCCCAAACAAAAAGGACCACTGAGATTGAAAACAATAGCTCGTCTTACATCTGATCCGTAGTTTAAATTTATTGCAGTAAATAATAGGCCTGGAAGTAGTAAGAAAAGATATAACCAATAAGGCCCAGATTTCCTGGATGTCCCACTAAAGAAGAGGCCTAAAAGTATAAACCCGATAACACCATATTTACCAACTTCATGAGGGATAAAACTCCCCGTTGTCATCCTAAAAAAGACTTCTCCTCCTGTAATATAAGCAGCCGCTATAAGGGCCTCATTGTTTTGGTTTTGATTCTTAAATAAGAAGAACAAAAAAGTTCCAAAAACTAATACAAAATATAGGTTTGCGAATGCTTCAAAAATGTAAATACTAAAACCTATCAGCACATGAATTCCTAAGAGAAGTAAGTATAGTTTTTTAATTTTGTGCATTAAGTGGCTTTATACAAATCTATAATTTTATGTAGTACTGCTCCTAAACTGTATGTTTTTTTTATGTGCTTCGCGTATTGAAGAGCATCTTTCTCTCTTTGCGATCCATCTTCTAGATAGTTGACCATTGCCATAGCAAAAGCTTCCGTTTTTCCATAGGGCACTACTTTTCCATATGGTCCAACGACTTCAGGACAATGTCCAACGGCAGTAGTTACAACAGCAAGTTCGGCTATGCCGTATTCAAGCAGCGCCATCGGTAGTCCTTCAGATGATGAAGACAAAACACCTATTTTACAGGCGTTTAAAAACGCCTTCGGGTCTTCTTGCAGTCCATGTATTAAAACGCAATTTTCTAAACCTTGTGTTTTAATATAACTTTTTAAACTGGCACTATAGTCATCTTCATAATCCTTTCCAACCAAATGAAGTGTTGCCTTAGGGCACTTTTTGTGGATTTCATTAAAAGTCTCAAGTAAAAAATGGTGTCCCTTAGGTGCTCTTAAATTGGCCAGAACAATAAGTCGATGATCTGGATCTCCAGATAACTCCATAGTCTGATTTATATTCTTATCGGCACCAACAAAATTAGCTACATAAACACTTCTTTTTGTTTTAAGTACTTTTTTTGTCCATATCAATTGCTCTTGATTGACATTCACTATTGCTTTAAAATAACGAGAAGCCCACTGAATACTTTTTAATCGAAATCCCGTCCACCTCGGACTTGCACCACTATGATTATGCCATATGATTTCCACTTTAGAATAACGAGCTTTTAATAATGTCGCAAAAAAGAATGAAGTTCCATGTGCATGAATAATATTAATTTTCTGTTCTTTGACAAGCGTCTTCAATCTTTTTAAAGCTCCCAAATCAAAAGCATTCTTTTTTCTTAAAAAAGAATAGGATACTTCTTTATTCAATTGTTTTTTAAGAATCCCTTCTTTTCGGGTTACTGCAATAAAAGACTGTTCAATCTCTTGAACCAAACCATTTGCAAGACTTACTGCACAGCGTTCTGCTCCACCAGGATCTAAAGAATCTATAAGTTGCAGTACTCTCATTTATAAAACAGATTGTATCCCTTTTTCAAATGCTTCCAGTGTATATTGATGAGACCAATTTGATGCACTCTCAGCCATTTTTTTAAAGGCTGGTGCATCCTTTAGCAAATCGCTGATTTTTTTTCCGTCCGTTTTCTGATCCATCGATAATAATATCCCACGTGTTCCATTATTTAGCATCCAAGGAACACAAGATATCGCACTTACTATCGGTACGCAATTCCAAAACATAGCTTCTGCTACAACCTTAGGCCACCCTTCTGATTTTGAAGGCAATATCAAAAAATGACTTTGTTGATAAGCTTCGCGTACTATCTCAGCATTCTGATTTCCATGAAAATGGATAATATCCCGCATATGCTCTTCTACTCTTTTTTCAAGGGTTTTCCGTAAAATACCATCTCCATAAACATCCAATCTAACATTAAAATTGTTCTCTTTTAAATACTTCATCAGCATAATTGCATATTCCGGTCTTTTTCCTGAAACTAAACTCCCTACAAAAAGGAAACGATACGGCTCATCAAAAGATATAACAGGTTCTCTCTGAATATTTTTTTCCGAATAAGATGCGGTAAAAAAGGGTTTTATATTTTTTGACATTCCTGACCATTCTCCATAAACTAATACTTGCATATTCCTAGTTAAAAAGGTATTGCTTAAAATCCATTTTTGTAATCGATAACTCCAAGGTTGTTTGGATTTAGGATCCCAATTTCCTGCATATTTTGCAGTTTTATGCTTTCGCGGAAAGCATATTTGTACCATACAACCTATCAAACCAATATTACCCGGGCATCGTAAATGAATATGATCTGCTCGTCGCATCACCTTAAAAATGATAAAAAAGAGCAGTGGAAAATACAAGATTGCTTTTATTTTTTGGCGAAAGCCTATTAATGAAACTCTAGGTATTTGTTTGTGTTTTATCTTTTTTGTGTACGGCCAGTGTATCTCTGAACGTTTCCGACTTTCTTTTGGAGCAACCACCGTAGTCGTATCTACATGCTTTATCCAAATGTTCATTTCCCGTACATAAGGACCATAAGCATAATGTACATTGTCTTCTACCCAATGCGGTGTATGTGTGATAATAGCCAAGCTTTTCATACACGTCTGGGTTTATTAAACAATAAACTCCACCATCCCCAAATACGACCCATACTTTCCGTAAATGCTGCCATTTTTGCATTTCCTCTTAACGCATTTGTCAATCGGATGCCTGTAAGTACGGCAGCAGTCGCATTCCATTTCAATCGTGCTTTTATTTTGGGTTTAGGATATCGCGTACGCCAAACATACCAGCCATTACGTACTACCATTTTCCCGTAATTAAATTGATTAGGCCTTCCATCCGGATCATGATAATGATACAACTGTGCGGCAGTATTTACGTATAGGGATCCTTCTCTAGATAATCTAAACGTAAAATCTGCATCTTCATAGAGTCCATATCCTTCAAAATATTCGGAAAATTGATGTTCTTTGAGTGCATCTAGTTTATAGGATGCTACACCACCCATAAATTGTTCAACGGGATATATTTTTCCAGATGGCGGCAAAAAACTAACGGATCTTCCGTGAGCAAAATCTGGTAAATGTGCCGGAGGTCGATTTGCGTCCAGACCTAATCGTTTCCGCATCACAAAGCGACTCCCATCGGAACGAACATATCCATCAAATGCAAATTCATTAATTTTAGATTTATAGGCATTATTTGTGGTCTCCCATTTTGTTTCTCCAATAATGTAACCTCCCACTCCCAAGGCATCCGGATACGTTTGATATGTAGCCAAAAGGGCTGAAAAGTAATCTGGTTTTAATACAATATCATCATCCAGAAAGCAAACAACATTTTGATCATCTGCAACTCTTGCAATACCATAATTACGTTGTTTGGTTAAGCCTCGATGTTCAGGTGGAACCTTATAATAAACTAATCCCTTAAATGACTGTATATCAAAAACCTGTTTTGTGCGTTCATCTGGAGAACCATCTATAATGAGTATATGATCAGGGTATAGCTGCTGTATCTTGACAGATTCCAACAACGTCAACAAAGGTTGCGGTCTTTTATAGGTACATATGATTAACGTAAATCTCATTGTCGATCCAAATAGGTTGCCCATTTAACAGACGTATTCCATTTTGCCTTAAACGTTTTTATAAAAGCAAATATATTCAAGCTTTTTACAGCTTTTAATTGCCTTAAAAACAGGCGTAATTTATATCCTTTTAACTGGTGATTTGTAGTATGTCGTAGTCTATACAGCATTACCGTAGGTGATGGTTTAGGTTTTTGAGGTTCATTTCCCCAAGCCAACTCCATCTTCTTCCGGAAACCGCCTATTGGAGCTTTAAGGTGTAATAAATCCACTCCAGGGTGGTATAGAATATCTGCTCCTACATTGCGCAACTGCATTCCATAATCTGTATCTTCTCCATATCCGTGTTCATAAGCGGTATCAAAGTGTATATTTTTTGCTAAATCTCCTCTTACAAAACTATTACCAGAACCAAAGGTCGTCCATTGTTTTGGCGTGACGAATACTTTTTGTTCTCCTTTTTGCAAATATGAACTTGTTAACACAGTCGCTCCATACTGTTTTAAGTAAAATAGCATTTTCTCTATAGTATCATGATCCAGACGATTATCATCATCGGCAAAAAACACCCAGTCGGCATCTGTTTCTTCTAAAGCGATATTACGTGCATTACAGGCTCCTGTCTCATGAATAAAACGATGTATGATTTCAAAAGGCCAATCCTCTTCTTTGATATATGCAAGTTGCGTTTGACTTTCGGGGTCTGCATCTTGTTCTACAATAATTACTTTTTTAGGCAGATAGGTTTGTGTTCTCATATCCTTTAGGACATCGTGTAAAAACGAAGCTCTTCCCATGGTAGGAATGATAACATCAACTTTAGGCTTTTCTTTAAATGACTTTGTAGAAGCTACATTTATTTGGCTGATATGAAATGGCACCTGTTTTTTAGTGTTAAACAGAGAAAAAAATAAAGGGAATATGGCAAATCGTTTTTCATAAATCCATTCGGAAAGAAACAAGAAAAATACCCATTGTGTTTTATAATATTCTTTTACAAACCGATATTGTTCAAAACGCGATAGCATCGGTTTTGATTTTTGTATTCGTCGATGCACATTATTTTTGGAGTCCAATTGTATTAGTGGTGCCCGATAACAGTGCAATCCTTGAGGTTGTGCACTTTTAGCTAATGCATTTAGAAAAAAATCAAAGTTCTTATATGTTTGTAGATGGGTTTTAACTTGATTAACTACTTGGGCGTGAATGGCACCAACATCACTATGCATCATCCAAGTCGGATATGTAACATCACTTTTGACCTTCATAAAAGGGCTTTCTTCAATGTAATCTATACCATGTGATATTGCTTGCCTTCCGCTTACCGACTGACTGATCATCATTCCTTTGTGATGTAGCTTTTCCCGAATGATCTCAGCTTTAAATGCCGTTTTAAAAGATTCCTGACACCAGACAAGCCAGTCCTCAGTATAAGTTTCGGCCATTTCAAAAAGAACTGCTGCACATCTTTGTTGTTTAAATGGCAATACTACTCCTTCTTCATTCGTTACCTGAAGGACAGATGTTCCATTATGATAGAGGATGATCAAAGGTTAATCGTCTTTTGATAAAACTGGTAATTTTGCTCCATTATAGTATCTGTTGCAAAGTTAGTCATTAACTGTTTTCTAGCTGCCTGACCATACAAGGCCCCTTGTTTAGGATCTTCCAGCAGTGATATTATGGCCTGTGCTAATCCATCACAATCATCTGGATCGATCATCAATCCTGTTTCTTCATGAATCATCATCTCATTTGCCCATCCAATGTTTGAGGTTACTAATGCTTTTTCCATAGCCATGGCTTCTAACCAGGTCATTGGAAAAGCTTCGGCATAACTGGGTAAGCAAACTACTCCAGCCTTCTGTATATGAGCTTTTACTTCTTCATAAGGTACATGAGTTATATGCAACAGGTTTTTCCTAGCTTTTTCAGAAAGATTTTTTTTAATCAATCCTATGGTCGATTCTCCTGCAATGGCATCGGTTACATCTTTTCCTAAAAGGATCAATTGGGCATTGGAAAAATCTTCTACTACCTTATTAAATGCTCGTGCCAGAGACAACACGCCTTTTTTACGTATAACACTACCAAAATATAATATCGTATTTGACGTATGTTGCTTGCCTTGAGGTTTAAATTGATTCAAATCAATGCCATTATAAATAACTCCTATTTCTTGTTTTAATCCAAAAAGTTGTTTTGTTTTTTTCGCTGTAAAGCTACTTACCGAAACGATAACATCTGCACCATTTAGTGCATTTCGCTCTAGCATAAAATTCTTTTTTTTCAATGTCCGTCCCTCAAGATCACAGAAATAGGTATCTGTTCCATGCAATCGTATAACCAAAGGGATTTTGAACCTCATAAACGCGGTTACTCCCGTCCAATCTGGAGCTTCTATACATTGAATACCTTCCTTTTTGATTACTTTATTGATATAACGATTTAGGTATTTGCGATATAAATAAAACCCACCGTAGCGATATTTTTTCTTTTTAATTAAGTGAAAACGAATATGACCTTCTTCAAAAAAAGCATCTTCGTTTTGACTATGAATAAACAACGTAATCTTAATATTTTCGGAAGTATGTTGCTGTAAACCTGTACATAAATTTTTAATACTGGTTCCGATACCTGCTGCTCGTGCTACTCTATCATGGGGATATTCAGGTGTTAGGAAAGCAATGTGCATAGTTAGTTATTTGATGCTGGTAAACTTAAAATTTCCTTTGCAATAAAACCAGAAAAATCTCTTGCTCCTTCAATATTTAAATGTCCACAATTAAAGAAGAAGTCTTCGTGATTATCATAAATTGTTGAATAGTCTAAAAGATCTGGAATACGTTCTTTTAACATTTGTATCCCTATCTCCCTATTTCCAATATTTTTACAATAGGGAGCTGTAAAAAAAACTAATGGGATTTCTTGTAAACTCAGATGAGACTTCATAGACTCTATAGCCTTATTTTTTTCTTTAAAACTACTTGAGAAAGTTCCTGCTACTTGGTTACCCACACCTATTTTAGGAGCAAAACCTATATCCATATTGGTCTTAGGTTTTTTATCAAGTACACTTGCAAAAAACTCACGAAACCCTATAACCTTATCATTCTTCAAATATCTATAAAAAGGAACATACGCATAAGATAAATTGTTTTTCTCTTGTGCCAAGGCTTTTTTAATCACACCATCTTGAATAAAAGGAACGAGCTGCGCTTTAAAATTTGGTGAAAGATTTTCTGAATTGAAATTGTAGTCCACCTGTACAAGGGCTTTGTTGTAACTAACATTATTTTTGGCCAATAACTTCATGAGAACATTCATATCTGCTAATGATCCTCCTGAAATTCCAAAATTGATACAAGATTTTCCAGTTATCGTTCTAATTAATTCGCAATCGATATGATTTTCTGTTCTGGAAGATCCAAAAAAGGCTACATCATAATGCGCATCTTTTAATTGCAACACTTTTTGAATCTTAGATCTGGGTTCACTGTTTCGAAATACATAAGAATACGCCTGATCGAGAATAATCATAAAAACCAGTGTTACAAACACGATCAATCCCAGATATTTTAAGAAACGTTTCATTAGAATTGGAAATAGATAAATTGTTGATGATCAGAATAGACTCCCAAAGTTAGCAACATTAAAATAACAAAAGTGAGTTTTATAAAATTCCACTGCCCTCCAAATGGATGTTCTTTAGTTCTATGAAACCATTCCAATAATAAAAATACACCAATAAGAAGGAGAATTTCTACACTATACCTTTCAATAGAAAGATAGGTAGGCTTAAAACCTCCTTCACTAAAAAGTCGAACAATATAATTTGTTGCATCCCCCACGGTATCTGCTCTAAAAAAAATCCAGGCTATTGTCGTCATAAAAAAAGTAATCATCATAGCGAGTCCTTCTTTTATAGACGGCAAATGGTGATATGGAGCGACTACCTCAAGGTATTTTCTATTGCTATTTGATAATAATAAAGGGATAAAAAATATGGCATGTAAGGCACCCCAAACAATAAACGTCCAATTCGCACCGTGCCAAAAACCACTTACCAAAAAAATAATAAATACATTCCTTAATTGTTGCCCTCTTGATCCTCTGGAACCTCCCAAGGGAATATATAAATAGTCTCTAAACCAGGTCGAAAGTGAAATATGCCATCTTCTCCAAAACTCAGCAATATCTCTTGAAAAATAAGGGTATTTGAAATTGCGCATCAAATCAAATCCGAATAGTCTTGCAGTGCCAATGGCTATATCGGAATAGCCTGAAAAATCTCCGTAAATCTGAAAAGCAAAATATACGGCTCCTAAGAGTAATGTGAGACTATTGTGCTCTTGATAATTATCAAAAATAGCATTCACATAGGTGGCACAACTATCGGCAATAACCACTTTCTTAAATAATCCCCATAAGATAAGATGCAGTCCCGAGATTGCCTGTTCTTCATTAAAAATACGCTTTCGCGAAAATTGAGGAAGCAGTTGTTTTGCCCGTTCAATAGGGCCTGCCACAAGTTGTGGAAAAAATGCAACATATGCGGCAAAGTTTATAATATTGGAGGTGGGTTTTAATTGATTTCTATAAACATCTATGGTGTAACTCAATGTTTGAAAAGTATAGAATGATATTCCAACAGGGAGTATAATGTAGAGTGTAGACTGATGCATTTCAACACCTAATTGCCCCCAAGCTGTCACCCAACTATCAATAAAAAAATTATAATATTTAAAAAAGCCTAGCAATCCCAGGTTAACGGTCAAACTTAATCCCAAAAGCCATTTACGCTGTGTAGCCTTCGTTGTTTTTGATAATTGCAATCCCACTCCATAATCAACAAGTGTACTAAAGAGAATCAATCCTAAAAACCGATAATTCCACCAACCATAGAAAAAATAACTCGCGATAAGAACAAAGAGGTTTTGTAGTTGTATTGATTCTTTAAATACAAACCAATACAGGATAAAACAGACAGGAAGAAAGCATAAAAATTCTATGGAGTTAAACAGCATGTTGTTCTACCTAATTTTTATCTGTGATTATTTTATCAATTCCAAGCCAAACACGGGCAATTGCCTGATTCGCTGGAGTCATATTAATTGTATGGAACCATTTTTCTGCCTGAGTAAGGATTTCTCCTTTGCTTTCCATCATTTTTTGAAGTTGCTCTTCAATGCTCTCTGGATGATCTAACCAAAATACAGCTTTATCAGAAGGCATTGACCTAAAGTGTACAAAATCGTAGACATAAACCTTGGCATTAAAGACATTTCCATCATTCAA
Source organism: uncultured Flavobacteriaceae bacterium (assembly GCA_964589085.1). Lineage (GTDB taxonomy): Bacteria > Bacteroidota > Bacteroidia > Flavobacteriales > Flavobacteriaceae > Dokdonia. Next base: position 13,507 of record CAZPTJ010000019.1, read on the forward strand.
GTAATTATAATTCATATAGGCGCAAGGTTTTTCATGGGCTATGGCATCAAAAACCATACTCGATCCAAGATTAATAACTCCTTCACAATGCGCCATTATATTGACTTGTAGATTAATATCTTCAGTAGTTGGCAATATCGTGTTCCATCCCTCTCCAATCTTCTTCCATAAAGGTTTTACTTCAATAATAACATCCTTAAAATCTAGCATCACCTGATCATAGCGATCTGAAAAATCAACTGGACACCTACGGAAAATAATTTTATATGGATTCCCTTTTTCTGTACTGTCCCGCGCGGCCTGCGCAACATCTTTTAAGTATAATTCGTCTTTGGGTGAGGTGGTAATATCATCACCACTAAAACATATAAATCTATCGGAAGCAGCTATTCCTATTTGTTTGCAGAAATTTTCCCGATTTAAAATACGTTCTGGATTATAATGCGGTGTAAACTGAGGAGTTCCAGTGACCAATATCTGTTCCTTATGGAGATATTTATGATAATGCAACAATTCGTTTTTCATCAAATCACTCCAGGCAAAATAATAATCGGTTTCAATAACTGTAGTCGCCTTAGGCACATTGTCCCAGGAAAATATAAAAGTTGCGGTTGGTATCCCTAAATCTGTTGCCGCAAGTACTGGAGCGATAGCCTGAACGGACCGCTGACTTGCGCAAAATAAAAGATCAGGCTGTTCTTGTTGCAGTATTTCTTTACAATAGGCATAATACCTCCCTTTTCGTTCACTGGATTTGATTCGTTCTCGTAAACGGTTTAATCCTTTTTCTGATTTATATTTCCAACGATACCATTGAATCAGTCGACTTTTAATAGTTGATTTAAGGTTTCGGAAAGAAAGTGGAAAGATATATCCTTCATATATCGGATCCTGATCTCTTTTCTGAAAGAGTGCTAATTCAATTCGCGTACGCGCTGCTTTTAATATGTCTGTAAGTGTATTTGCTTTTTGATTTCGAATGGGTATTTGATCAAACCCTAATGATTCCAGGTCAAAAGGGGTGTTATTCCAAAAGACAATGTCATAACCCTTAGCCTTTCCATCCTTGTAAAAAGAGGTATATGCAAAATTCCGAAGGCTCACTCCATCAGGCAATAGAATAAAAATTTTCTTACGCTCCACTACTTATAACTTTTGATTTAGGCTATGTTAGTTATTCTAATAATAAGGCAGTATTAACCCATTGCCAAATATGGAAACTACTATCCTGATCACCATTAAAATAAGCATTTAATTCTTTTGTCAGCTGGTCTGCATCAAACCAAGGATATGATTTTAGCTCTTCTACTTTTTGAGTAACCCAAGGTTTTAAGGCCATTGCCAACCATTCACGTTGTGGCGTTTGCAATGGTCTTTTTGGTGCATAGGTTACCGTATCGGTTAAATGCTCCGACACTATCTGACGCAACACATATTTCTGCACGTCATTTTTTATTTTATAATCTAAGGGTTGTGCAAACGCAAACTCGACTAATCGATAATCCAAAAAAGGTTCTCTTAACTCCGTGCTAGCCGCCATAGATACCCGATCATTAAAACGCAATGCTCTAGGAATCTTGGTATAAAACAAATCCCGATACTGCAAATTCAACACCCTATTTTCAAAAGGCTGTGGATAAATAGGTTTCTGAGCTTTTTCCAGAAATGAAGATTTCAATACCTGGGGTCTAAAAGGAGACTTTTTCACCCCTTGTACTACACTTCCCGAACTATTCCTATAATAATCATAACCAGCCCATTGTTCATCCATGCCTTGTCCATCCAAAAGCACCTTGATTCCTTGTGATCGTGCTTTTTTAAATAACTCACCATAAGCTATGGTTGGTAATCCTCCATAAGGCTCATCTTGCTTTAACGCTAAATCCTTTGCCAAAACGCTTACCTTACCAGCATCTAATTTTACAGGAATCAAAGGATTTTTTGTTAACCCAATGACTTCCTTAACCCAAGGCAGTTCATCATAACGTGCATCTCCCGTATAAAAAGTATAGGCTTTAATATGTTTACTATCTGGTCTTCTATTCACGAGTGCGAGTAAAGCCGAACTATCAACACCTCCACTTACATTAAAACCAATAGGAACATCGGCGCGAAAACGTAAATTGATACTGTCATCCAGCAACTGGAGATACTGCTCTTTGACTTCTTCCAGTCCCAGTTTTTGATCATATTGTTTTGTACGCTTCTCAAAATTATACCAGCGATTGACTTCTACTTTTGAAGCTTTCACAGTCATATAATAACCTCCTGGTAATTGATGAATAGTTGACCAGAAGGTTTCTCCAGGCCCACCATAACTGCCGTAGGCAAAATAAGCCGCCCAAACACCTTCATTTGGTTTTTGAGATATTCCCGCAGCAAATAAACTTTTAGGCTCAGAAGCAAAATAAAAAGCCCCTAAATGTTGTGAATAATAGAAAGGTTTTACCCCAAAACGATCTCTGGCTGCAAACAATATTTCTTCTTGCTTATCCCAAATGGCAAAGGCAAACATACCATTGAGTCTGGAAAGACAGTCTGAGCCCCATACCTGATATGCTGCAAGCAATACCTCAGTATCTGACTGTGTCCGAAATGGGACAACGGTTTCCAGTTCCTTGCGTAATTCTATATAATTATAAATCTCCCCATTAAATATAATGGTATATCTTGAATCTGAATTATGAAAAGGTTGATCGGCTTCGGGTGAACAATCAATAATTGCCAAACGATTATGACCTAAGGCTATGTTTTTCTCAATAAAAATACCCGTGTTATCAGGACCTCGATGTGCCTGAGCTTCTAACATCTTGTCCAAATGTGATGTAGGCGAGTTATGTCCTAATATCCCTATTATTCCGCACATTAAGGGTGTAGTTTTTTTGCTATAGCTTCTGCTTTAACCCAATCTTCGGAGGTATCAATATTTACGTGATGCTCTGGATTTGAAATTATATAACTTAGGGTATTTCCGTATAACGAATTTTGTTCCAGTATAACTTTGCTTTTCGTTATGTATATGGATCCATCACGAATAAAAGCATTGGGTAATTCCTGACGGCGTTTTATAATTTCTTTCTCTCCGGTAGCAATGTTTAAATAACCTTTATCATTTGGTTTAAAGACCCAATGTGGATTGTATTCATGAGGTACCTTAAGTACAGAAATCAAAGCATCTGTATCTTCTTTTTTGAACTTAGCAATTGCTTCATCAACAAATACAGAAGTTCTAAATGGATTGGTTACTTGTAGGAGACAAACAGCATCATAAAACCTACCCATTTTTTCCAATTCTCGCAATGCATGTTGCACGACTCCTAAGGTTCCCGAATTATCTTCTGCCAATGAATGTGGTCGTTCAAATGGCACTTCTATTCCTAATGATTTTGCTATTTCACGAAGTTCTATATCTTCTGATGAACAAATCACTGTATCCAACTGTGTAGCCTGTTGTGCTGCTTCAATGGTATACTGCATCAATGGTTTGCCATGCAATAGCTTCTTATTTTTATGGGGAATACCTTTACTTCCTCCACGTACCGGTATTAATCCTAAAATACGCATTAATAGGTTATCGTTTTATGATAGGATAAAGAGCAACTGACTAAAATTTGAGCAATACGCTTTCCAGCTTCCCCATCACCATAAATCATAGAACGATCTATATTATTTTTTTGTATTTGTTCCTTAATAGCAGTTGTAATTGCTTCTTTATTATAGTCGACATCAATGACATTATTGCCTCGATCTCTTCCATGCTGTCGTGACCCGATATTGACTACAGGAACTCCTAAATAGGCACACTCTCGTATACCTACACTACTGTTTCCAATCAGACATTGCGCATTTACAAGAAGTCGTAAAAAGTCATCCGGTTCCATATTCTTAAAGAATCGAATATTTTTGGGGTTTACGCTTTCGCGAAAGCTTCGTATTCCATTACTTGTTCCATCAGATCCGGCATCGACATTAGGCCAAAACCAATACGTAGGTATCCCCAATTCATGAACTACTTCTAGTGTTTTTAGAACGTCTTCTTTGGCTCGGTCATATTCTGTAGTTACAGGATGTTGCATCACCACAAGATAGTTTTCTGAAGGAACGACAGCTCCTACTCCACCATATTTATCGATAGGGTTAAAATCCAAAGCAGGATTTTCCCGAATTCCTTTGGCAATATCTATAGAAGGACAACCAGTATTATATACCTTATCTTCTGATTCTCCTAGTTTAATAACACGGTCTCTAGCATTATCACTTGCTACCAAATGAATATCGGCAAGTTTAGTATTGGCGTGACGCACTTTTTCGTCTATATTTCCTGTCACCTCTCCACCCTGAATATGAACCAGTGGAATATTTTGATAAGCCGCAGCAATGGAGGTTGCGATCGTCTCAAAACGATCTGCAATGGTAACCACCATATCGGGTTGTAGTTTATAAAAAACAGTGGCCAGTTCCATCACCCCAAGTCCGGTCGTTTTTGCCATGGCTGTTCTGTTCTCTCCTTCAAGTACCATAAATACTTTTTCGGAGATCTCGAAACCATCATTTTCAATATAATCAACAGCATTACCATACCGTCCTAATAATGCTGCTCCGGCTACTACGAGTTGTAATTCCAGATCAGGGTGATCTTTAATGGCTTGTAAAGCCGTTTTAATTCGACTATAAGAGGGTCTTGCGGTAATGACCACACATACTTTACGGCTACTCATAGGCAATATCATCTTCGGTTAAAAAATCCCATTGTTGCAGTGACTTCTTCAGGGGCTGACCAACAATTTGTCCAAACTGTGCTGCATCAATACCATACCCTTTTGGTTTTTTTGCTTCCAAATCATCGAAAGTGATGATATGACCTGCTTTTAAATCTTTGTTTACGGCAAGGGATTTTTCAAAAATACGTTTTAATTCTGCATATTGACTATTATTGGATTTGTCAATGGGATGCTTTCGCGAAAGCGCAACTTTCCTTACCGATTGCACGAGTTGAGGAATCTCTCTGATTTCGATTGAAGACGTAGCATCAGGACCAAAATCACTACGATTAAAAACGGCATGAAATTCTAAAATCTCAGCACCTAGAGTCGTGGCAGCAATACAGGTTCCAATATCTGCCGAATGATCTGAAAATCCAACAGACACCTTATATCTGTCTTTTAATTCTTCAATAACATTAAGACCATAGCCTTCGGGGGTGGTAGGATAACTGGTTGTGCATTGTAATATGGAAAAAGATATCCCTTTAGCTGATAAAAATGCTACGGCCTGATCCAGTTCTTCTAATGAACTCATTCCTGATGATAAAATAACGGGCTTTCCCGTTTGCGCTATTTTTTCCAATAATAGAAAATTGGTCACTTCACCCGAACCTATTTTGTAACGCTTTACACCAATATCTTCTAATAAGTCGACTGCCGCATTACTAAATGGGGAAGACATAAACTCTACTCCTACCTCGTCACATTTATGTTTGATTTCCAACCATTGTTCTCTTGAAAACTCCATACGTTTCCAGTAGTCAAAACGTGTGGCATCCTGATCTGAAAACTTTATACGAAAAGGTTCATGAATACTACTTTCTGCGGCTGCAATATGTGTTTGAAATTTTATAGCATTTATTCCTGCTTTCCCTAAGGCTTCTACATATTCTAGCGCTTTGGAAAAACTACCATTATGCGCCTGTGCAATTTCTGCGATGATAAAAGGTTGCATCTTAATTCTTAGATTATAAAATCACTGTCGATACCATAATTCTGGTAATTTCACATGTTCATTATTAGTATTATCTTCATCTAGAGGGTTTGGATATTCTTTGCTATAACCTAAAACTTCCCCTCTATCTTTCCTTAAGAAGGTTATTTCCATAACAGGAGGAATAGCAACTCCATAAAGTTCATATGGTTTTTTAATATTATTGGGGTGTATATGCACACAATTATGATAAGAGATAAGTTTCAGAAATGTTAGTTCCACTATTTTGAAAAATTCTTTATTCCACATTTTATGTAGATTATGAAATTCAATAACAATGATTCTATATTGTTTTAATAATTGTTCAGACATATTTAAAATACAAGCATATTCAAAACCTTCAATATCCATCTGGAGCATTAAATCTTCTTTATTTTCTTTTATAGAATCTTTTACCCAATCATCCAAGGTAATATAATCCTCGTTAGTAAAAGGGCCTACATACTTTTTAAGGAATTTCAATTGAGGTTCTTCTATACCAGGATGATCTACAGACTTATCTGCAAGAAAGAGTTTCATCCCTTTAGATAAACAGGCCATTTCAAAATCACTCATTCTTCCTACTCCTGGAGAAAAACATGCAGCAATATTCTTTAAATCATCTGGCACAAGATATCCTCCATCTTTTGAGGAGCCTAATCGTATTAGAGGAATTGAGGTTTGAACAGGATGCATCTTTTTAATCAATGAAACAACATCTTTTACGGAAGTACTTTTTTCTACATAAAGTCTTCTTTTACGTAGCTGATTTTTGATTATATCTTTAATTCTATTTATCATATAACTACCATAAATTTGGGGTTACATTCTATTAATTTTGTCTACAATAGCCTGTAACATCAATACTCTTTGTTCTTTAAGAAAAGCATCTCCATTATCACAAATAGCATTATAGGTTTCAATACAACGATTCAATCGTTTTATATATTCACCTACTTCTATATTTTGAATATAGACAAATAGTTCTTTAGGAGAATCAAAAAGAGAATAGTCTATAAAACTATCTTCTGGAAAAAGTTCATAAATCCCCGTATGTTTCCCAAAATATACTGGAAGGCAATAATGTTTTATACTATCCCATATTTTTTCTGTGATATAGTAATAGGTCGCTGTATTTTCAAAGCATAAGTTAAAGTGATATTGTGCTAAAATTTCGGCTTTACGTTCTACCCATTTCCCGGAACGACTATCTTCTTTTGAAACACCTTCCTCCCATCCTCGACCATATATATCCATCGTCTCTTGCTTATATCCTTCTAGAGCAATGAGCGTTCTTACTTTAATAAGGTCAATATCTTCACCATTTTTCAGTACTGCTGGCATTTCCAAGCCTTTAAAATAGGAAATCAATCCGACAAGTTTTCTGTTTTCAAATTCAAATGTATCATCAATCGGTTGTAATTTATCATTAAATAAATGACCGTGAAATGACAAGGGACTTACAAAAACATCTTCCGTATATAGGTTCATTACATGACAATGTACCAGACCAAAAACTTCTTTTTTGATACTCTTAAGATGTGTATTAAACCGTGGCTCGTTTGTCCAAATAAGATATTTTTTTCTATTTAAATATTTATAAAAACAACGAACCAGATGTTTTCTATTTTGAGAAATCAGTACTTGGGCTTCCTTAATGTTATTGGTAATTTCAATTCCGTTTTTTTCAAGAAAAGGAAGGTCCATCTCATTAAATCCTCCAAAAGGGGAGAATGAAAAACTTCCGATAAGATATACTTTAATCTTCTGCGGCATTAGCTTTGACACTATAGTTTGTATTGCTTAAAATAAGGTCTTTTGAAATTGACTCTATCATCATATTCTATCTTATTTAAGAGCGCTTTAATTACATTTTTAATATACTTCGGAGTTCGTTTTTTGAGGTTTTTCTTTTTTAAATTTCTTTTAATCTCCGGTCTATTCCCTTTCCATTTTAAAGCGGCATAGTCCATTTGTTGAGGGTTAGCAGTAAAAATTTCTGCCTCTTTTATTTTCTGTGCCACAACATAAATATATACAGGCTTACTATTAGTGTATTGAATTCGGGTATATTGTTCACTAGTATCAGGAATACTATAGAATTGCGTGTTAGGTTCATCTACAAAAATGACCATATCCAGAATTTTAAAGCCATTCTCTTCATTCAACGTTCTATAAAACAGTTCAGAACTAAACTGATAAAACCCGTGTCCAAAAAAATTATTACAAGGATAGATGCCCATAAAATGTCCACCTTCCTTTGTCATTTGCATACAATTCTTTAAGGCTATTGGAAAGTTAAATACATGTTCTAAAGTTCCGGAATCTACAACAGCATCATACTTATTTTTATGTGTAGCATCTATGGGAACATTCATATCATGGATGATAGTAGCATCTTCATAATCTGAGGCATCAACAGCATCTACCTGTATTGCCCCCATCGTTTCAAAAAGACCTTCGGCAAAAGTTTGATGTTGATTCAAAATTTGTTGTGCGTCTGCCTTGTAATCAAAACGTTCAAAACATGTTGACAGTTGTTGGCTACTAAGGTGAAGATTCTGTCTTCCAATCATAACCAGCTTATCCAGATTCAAGTTGTATTTCTTTCTTGAACTCATTAACAACTGAATCATATTTTTAGTTAGTCCCAATAGTTTAAATTTAAAAAGTTAATTCATGTTTTCTTCTATAAACGCGTATTGTTCTAATACACCTTTCTGTATGGTCTCGTAACTTAGATTTTTACGTAATTCTAAATTTAAATTTTGAGCTTTCTCAAGTAAAGCTGAGTTGCTAAGTCCTTGTTTTATATTATTACTAATTTCTACTATGCTCTCACAGTCATCAATCAACAATCCATTTTCTCCATGGGTAATAATTTCGGCTGAAGCGCCTCCAGGGTTAGATTGAATAGGGAAAGCTCCAAAACAAATTGCTTCTAATAAAGTATTGGGCATTCCATCAGATTTGTTGTTTCCAATATAGATCAACGAGCGGTTCATCAACTGGCATAGTTCTTTATGCGCTAAGTGATCGTTCTTTGTATATATTTTGATGCTTCTTTTTTGTAATTCTGCACTTTCCTCAATATACTTTTTTACACTATCATCTGCAGAAAATACAATAATTTCAGGAAGCGTTGAATTTTCTAATGTTTCTATTGCTTTAAGAACATTAATTGCTCTGTGTTTTTCTCCCTGATAGCCTTTGATCAGTATATATTTACGTTCTTCAACGGGTTTAATTTCTTCTTGAATTAAATCTAAATGATAGCCGCCGCCGCCAGGAAAGTCTCCTAAGGCCTGTCCCATAAATCCTAATTTCTCAGCCAGTTTTAAATCTCTTTTACAATCTGCAAACATATAATCCAAATGTGGCAGTACCCGATCAATATCTTTTCTATATTTAGGAAAATCCTGATAGAAGAATAAGTCATTCCCCCAAGCAGAGTACAACCACTTAATACGTCTGTTTTTTTGCATTACCTCAAGAATCGGAGCACAGGAAAGATACAGGACAAAACTGTGAACAAGATCTGGTTTAACTTCATCAAGACACTGTTGAAAAGCATTTTGTATGCTATTCTCATTCATTTTCTTTAAAAAAGGAATTTTCTTAAAAAGATATCTCCCTCTCTTAAATTTAAGTCTCCAATCTGTTTTTTGTTGTACCCAGTCAAGATCTTTAATGTATCCTTCGGCGCCAAAACTATCAAACCAAAAAACCTCATGACCTGAATCTTCTAATTGACTGGTCCATCTTCTAAAATGAATGGAATTCATACTGACCATCAAAATCCTCATATGACTTTTCCTTTTAGATGAATCGTTCCTTCTAAGACCTGTTGTTGTCTATTATAACTATACTGATACGGGCAATTACGATGTTTTAGAATAATATTCTCCAGAAGGCATTTATTTACCTCCTCCAAAGTGAGAAAATTAGGAAGCTTTTTTCCAAGGATTCGCTTCGCAAAAGTTTTGAATGTGTTTCGTTCTGGATGTGGTGTTATCATAAAACGCACTGTATCGTTAGCATTGTCCGTCCAATGAAAAGTAAGTGCTTTAATTTCACTTTCAGTCGCTGTACAATGTATCTCTACACTTGGTGATTTGAGAGCTTCATAATCTTCCTTTTGTGGAAGAACACCCCAAGAGGATTCCTTGTTTGCTTGCTGTTTATTAAGCTTTCGCGAAAGCTTAATATATTGATGATTAATTTGTTCTAAAGTATCGTGAAAAGGAAATGTACTTTCAACAGATCTATAATGTTTAGGGTGCCACTGATGTAATAACAGTGTCTCTTCGTCATAAAAATGCACAGGAATTCCGGCATTTCTTAGTCGTACATGAACATCTGTATCTTCGGCTCCCCAGCCGTGATAAAATTCATCAAAACCGCCTATTTCCCTGAGGAGCTTTGTCGGAAATAATGTAATTCCAGTAGCCTCTTCATTGGTATAAAAATTTACTGTATAAGCAGAAAAATATTTATCAACAGCACTTTCTTCTTCGGAGAGAATTCCAACTTTAAAATATATGGCCTCATTTGGTTTAATCAATGCTAATATTTTATGTATAGCTTCAGGATGAAAAAGCATGTCCATATCAGCCACCATAAAATAATCTGTCTGGCAAGGTTTTAAAACGATATTAATTGCTCTGGTTTTTTGCCATAATTGATGTTGCGTGGGGCAACAGATAAGATCGATGTGTTCAAACTCTTCAACAAGTATTTTCAATGCTTCCTGATACTGTTCTTCACTACCATAATCGACCAATACCACAGAAACATCTTTACTTAATTGTGGTGACAATGAAGCCAGTGAACGCTTGACGGTTTCAAGCTTTCTATTGCGATTAGGGATAACGATAGTTATTACAGACACCTTACTCTATATTAATGTTTTTAATGTTTTTTCTAAATAGGATACAGATACATAATCCGTCAGATCTGGACGATCCAGAAGCAATTCCTTATCATTCTTCCATTGTTGATATAATTGTGCTATGGCAGTAGCTATAGCTTCTTTTTGATCAAAGTCAAAACTTAAGGTATAGTCTTGACCCAGCAATCGTTTACATTCGCTGTAATAGGGACCAATAAGTAGTATCGGCTTATTCGCAGCCACACAGTGTGTGAATTTACCTGGTAAAAAAGGACTAATCTCTGATTGTGCTTCTAAAATCACATTGACACTTGCTTTATGTTGCATCATATTTACAAGCTCAAAATCTACATAACCATCACTATTAAAAAGGCTGGGCACATTATTTTTTGATGTTTTCAAATACATATCAAAGGTCGAAGGCTTTCCAATAAAAATAAGTGCACTATCATTTTGAGCCTCTGGATTTTTCTCAAGAAATAACATATATGCTTCTACCAGTGGTTTAGGATCTCTTAAGTCCAGTAAATTCCCTGCATGTAAAATATTGAATTTATTGCTGTCAAAAAAAGAAGGCA
>CAZPTJ010000020.1:0-15003 GCA_964589085.1 uncultured Flavobacteriaceae bacterium
AAAATCCTTATTTTTACCACTATTCCTATTGTATTTTGATCTCAAAAGAAACTATAGATAAAGTTTTTGAAACCGCTCGTGTAGAAGAGGTGATCGGGGATTTTGTGCAACTTAAAAAATCCGGAAGCAATTTTAAGGGACTGTCGCCATTTTCTGATGAGCGTACCCCTAGCTTTATGGTTTCTCCGGTAAAACAGATTTGGAAGGATTTTTCCAGTGGTAAAGGTGGTAACTCGGTAGCGTTTTTAATGGAGCATGAGCATTTTACTTATCCTGAAGCTATAAAATACCTTGCAAAGAAATATAATATTGAAATTGAGGAGATTGAACAAACAGACGAACAAAAAGAGCAGGCAAATATGCGCGAAAGTTTGTATCTGGTCAGTGAGTATGCTCGTGACTTTTTTCATCATACACTATTACACGCAGAAGCAGGTAAAGCTATTGGGTCGACTTATTTTAAGGAACGAGGCTTTTCTGATGAAACCATTAAAAAGTTTCAATTAGGATATAATCCTGACCAATGGGAAGTATTTACTAGTGAGGCTATACGTAAAGGCTATCAACTTGAATATTTAGAGAAAACAGGATTAACTATTGTTAAGGAAGATAGGCAGTTTGATCGATTTAAAGGGAGGGTAATGTTTCCTATCCATTCTATGAGTGGTAGAGTGCTTGGTTTTGGAGGGCGTATCCTAACCAGTGATAAAAAAGCAGCAAAGTATCTTAACTCCCCTGAAAGTGATATCTATCATAAAAGTAAAGTACTTTATGGTATTTATTATGCCAAGCAGTCTATAGCCAAGGAAGATAACTGTTATCTGGTCGAAGGCTATACAGATGTGATTCAGATGGTGCAATCCGGTATTGAAAATGTAGTTTCATCTTCTGGAACTGCATTGACACCAGAGCAAATCCGGTTGATCAATAGATTGACCAAAAATATTACTGTTCTATTTGATGGAGATGCTGCCGGGCAACGTGCAGCGTTACGAGGTATTGATTTGATTCTGGAACAGGGAATGAATGTAAAAGTGTGCGCCTTTCCAGATGGAGAAGATCCGGATAGCTTTTCGCGAAAGCATACGCAGCAAGAAATTCTAGATTACTTTAAAACACACGCAAAGGATTTCATTCAGTATAAAGCAAATTTACTGGTAGTAGAGGCTCAAGGTGATCCTGTAAAAAGAGCAGGAATTGTTCGAGATATGGTGGAGAGTATTGCTAAAATACCTGACACCATTAAGCGGGAGATTTATGTGCAGGAATGTGCACGTATTATGGAAATTTCGGAAACTGTATTGTATAATACGCTGGCGCAAATAATCAATAAGGCCAGAAAAGATAATTCAAAAAAAGCGCAAGAACGACCACAATCTATGGAGGTAGTTTCACCACCTACAGAAGCAGTGGAAAAAGTAAATGTTCTTTTTGTTTTGGAACGTAAGCTTATTGAGTTACTTCTTCTATACGGAAAAGTGGAGGAGGAGTTTGAAGATTTAATTCTTAAAGAAGGAGAAGATGGAGAATTGCTTTTGGAACCTGTAAAGCAAAAAACACACGTTTTTGAAAAGATTTATCTCGATCTTCAGGAAGATGAAATTCAATTTACCAATGAACAGTTTAGAGTATTGTATACCAAATTGATCAATAAATTGAATCAAGAAGATGATTTTAAGATAGAGAATTTTATCAATGAATTAACTCCAGAAGAAGTACAGGAGGTTTCTACAATAGTATTTGAAGATGAAAAATACTTGTTACATCGTTGGGACACGAGAGATGTCTTTGTGAAACAGAAGGAAAATACCATAGCTCAACTTGTCTCTGAAACCGTGCTCAGTCTTAGAAAAGAGTTGATCAATCAGAAAATTAAAGAGCTTTCTGAACAAACAAAAGCTCAAAAAGAAAATCAAGAATCTTTACGAGACATCCTGGATTATCAATCTCTTAATACGTTGTTAGGTAATAAATTAGGGCGTGTATTGTCCTAATTACACATCAGATAATCAAATATTAGCCGACTGTAAAATGCGGGCATGTTTAATGAGTTCTGCAATGTTTTGAGCATCCAGTTTTTTCAATAAACGCATTTTGTAAGTACTTACTGTTTTTTCGTTGATTTGAAGATGTGTGGCAATTTCTTTATTGCGTTTCCCTTTAGAAAGTAAATTCAACACTTCGATCTCTCTACTGGATAATTTCTTGTATTTCATGGCGAGACCTCTTGTGTCTCCTCCATCACTTACCAGGCGTTGGCTTAGACTTTCGTTAAGGTAAATACCGCCACGTTGTACCTGATTGGTTGCATCCAATACACGTTGTAAAGAAGCTGTTTTAGCAACATAACCTGCGGCGCCATATTTAATAGCGCTTAAGGCATACATCTCTTCAGGGTGGCAACTTAAAATCAAAATCTTTATATGTGGGAATTCTCTTTTAATAGACTTAATAGCAGTAATGCTATTAAGATTGGGAATATCAATCTCAAGAATCAATAAATCAACCTCCGATTTGGTTAAAAAATTTAAAAGATCATTGCCATCACTTACGTGACCTATAACTTCATACTTCTCTTCTGCCTTAAGAATTGAAGAAATCCCTTTCCTGGTTATAGGATGATGGTCTGCAATTAGAACTTTGTCCATCAGTAATAATACGAAATAACATTATACAAATTCGAAAAAAGGGGGAAAGCATGATTTAGAAGTACAAAGTACAAATAAATGCAGTTTAAAAATTGATTTAACAGAATATAATCGATTAAAAGATCAGTTCATCAGGTGAAAAGGTATTTCACATACAGGAATTGGATTCATTTTATGTAAATTCGCTCGATGTAATTTTAGATATAATTCTAAAACACGTCTGTGTTCACCTTCAAAATCATTCGGAGAACGCCCTTCCTCTATTTGATACATGGCCCATTCCAATTGATCGTAAGTAGCGCCTATTTGATCTTCATCGGTTCGATCATCTCCCCACAAACCATCTGTAGGTTTCGCCTTTTGAATACTGCTGGGAACTTTGAGAAGTCTGGCTATAGCATACACTTGAGATTTCATTAAATCTGCAATAGGACTTAAATCTACGCCGCCATCTCCATATTTTGTATAAAAACCAACACCAAAATCCTCTACTTTATTTCCAGTTCCTGCAACAAGGTATTTGTGAAGACCTGCAAAATAATATAATGTAGTCATTCGCAATCGGGCTCGAGTATTTGCCAGACTTAAATTAAGTTGTTCACTTTTAATGGCATCAGGTAAGGTTTGCTTAAGTCCTTCAAAAACAGGAGTAAGATCTACCACCACATTAGAAACGTTTGGGAATCTGTTTTTTAATTGATTAATGTGTTCTTTAGCTCTGGAAACCTGACTGTCGGCTTGGTGAATAGGCATTTCAATACATAATAAATCTAATCCAGTTTTTGCACAAAGACTGGAAGTGACAGCACTATCTATGCCACCACTTATACCAATGACAAATCCTTTAATACCCGCATTTGTCGCATAATCTTTTAACCAATTGACAATATGCTCAATAACTTTATCTGCTTGCATATAGAACTATTTAATGGAGTAACTCGTATTTTTGAAATTTGAAAAAAGCAAAAGAAATCACAGAATTTAATCTACATTTTATCGTTGAAAGATACAAATACTATAGGAGGAGTGGCAGAAAAATAATGAATTTGTCAAACAGAATATTGGTCTTTTGAAGGGAATAATTAATACAATGAAGAAATGAATAAATCAATTGTAATACTTTTAGTAATAGTAGCTTTTTACAGTTGTAATATGGATAAGAAAATTCCTGAGGAAATTGAAAAAGTAGAGATTGCTGTGGAGATAGATCGTTTTGACCAGGCCTTTGCTAAAGCAACAAAAGACAATTGGCGTAATTTAAGAAAGACCTATCCTTATTTATTCCCGGACGAGTTTCCTGATACATTTTGGGAAGAAAAATTAAGCGATACGATTCAGCTGGAGATTAATGAAGAAGTAGGAGGAGTGTTTCCAGACAATTCTTTTTTGAATGATGAATTAATCCAGTTGTATAAGCATATAAAGTATTACTATCCAAAAACTACGATACCTAAAATAATTGGGGTTACCTCAGAAGTAGAATATAGAAACAGAATTATCTTTGTAGATACTTTAGCGCTGATATCTTTAGATTGTTACTTGGGGAAAGACCATCATTTTTATGGAGATATTTCCCAGTATCTGGTTAAAAATTTTAGAAAAGAACAGATTACGGTTGATATTGCAGAAGCCTTCGCAAAAACCAAAGTACCTCCTCCTGAGACATTCACCTTTATGGAAGCACTAATTTATGAAGGAAAGCAATTGTACCTGATGGAGCAATTATTATCTCTAAAATCGATTCATGAAATAATAGGATATTCGGAAGAAGAATATCAGTTTGCTTTGGAGAATGAAGTGAATGTTTGGCAATATTTTGTGAGCAAAGAATTACTTTTTAGTACGGATAGAAAATTACTGGCGAGGTTTATTAATCCAGCTCCTTTTTCTAAGTTCTATTTGGAATTGGATAATGAAACTCCGGGACGTATAGGTCGATATATAGGGTATCAGATCGTAAAATCTTATATGGAGAAGAATAATTTACCGATGGATACGATGCTAGCTCAAAATGCCGAATCTATTTTTAATAATGCAAAATATAAACCATAAGATGGGAGAATTACACAAGTCTGAGATTAAAATTGCTATAGAACTGGATGAAAATAGAGTGCCGGAAAAAATGCAATGGACAGCCAGAGATGGTGGTGTGGCAAAGGAGTCTACAAAAGCAATGTTACTTTCCTTATGGGATGCAACACAACAGGAATCAGTACGTATTGACCTATGGACTAAAGATATGCCAGTAGATGAAATGCAAATCTTTTTTCATCAGACTCTTGTTGGAATGACCGAAAGTTTTATGCGAGCAACGGGAGATGAAAAAATGGGAGCGACCATGAAAGATTTTTGTGATTACTTTGCCGAAAAATTGAATTTAAAATCCTGATTCTATTTAGAAAGTTTGGTATAAAATATGCGTCTACTTGGAGACTATGAAACTAATATTTGTCTATAATGCAGATTCGGGTCTCATTAATAATACATTAGATATCGCGCATAAAATACTACAGCCTAGTACCTATTCCTGTTCGCTGTGTCAATTAACTCATGGGAGCTTTCGCGAAAAAAAGGTATGGACGACTTTCAGAAAGAGTTGCGATATTCCCATGGAGTTTTATCATAAAGATGAATTTGAAAAGCAATTCAAATCAAAGTTTCTTCCAAAATATAAATACCCCATAGTTCTTTCAACAGATGATTATGAATTGGAATCGTTAATGACAGCTAAAGATTTGGATACTTGTACAACTGTCGAAGAACTTATCGAACAAATAGGAGAACGAGTTAGTTGTTTAAAGAATCATTAATCTCTCCAATGTAGTTGAGAATATCTTCTTTACCCAATCCGTTAGAGGCACTGCTTATAAAGTATGGAGGCATTTCGGACCATATGCCCTCAAGTAGTATTTGTTTGTAAGTGTTGATATTCTCTTCAAGTTTTCGCTCCTTTAATTTGTCTGCCTTGGTAAAAATAATAGAAAAAGGAATCTGATTGACGCCTAGATACTCCATGAAATCGGTATCAATTTTTTGAGGTTCATGTCTGGAGTCCACAAGTACAAAGGCGCAAACCAGTTGACGACGTTTTTCGAAATATGCGGTTATAAATTTTTGGAATGTTCTTTTTGCCGATTTGGAAACCCGCGCATAACCATAACCTGGTAAATCTACCAGATGCCAATTATCATTAATAATAAAATGATTGATGAGTTGTGTCTTTCCAGGTTTTCCGGAAGTTTTTGCAAGGTTTTTTTTTGCAGTTAGCATGTTAATTAAAGAAGATTTGCCAACATTAGAACGTCCGATGAACGCATATTCCGGAATGGCTGTATTAGGACATTTGGAAACCTCGGCATTACTTACCACAAAACGAGCAGACTTTATAAGCACAATAAAAATATAAGAAGATATTATAAAGCTCTTTTAGCGAGCCAGCTATATAAGATTTCATTAAAAGCATCAGGCTGTTCCATCATGGCTGCATGACCACACTCTTCAATCCAGAACAATTCAGAATCAGGAAGAAGTTTATTGAAATCTTCAGCAACTTCTGGAGGCGTAACCGTATCATTTCTACCCCAGATAATACAGGTGGGTGTTTGCATTTCTGGTAAGTCCTGAGCCATATTATGACGTATGGCACTTTTAGCAATAGCTAGTGTTTTAATTAACTTATTACGATCATTTACCGTCTCATAAACTTCATCAACAATCTCTTTGGTTGCTATGGTTGGATCATAGAATACTGCTTCTGCTTTGCGCTTAATATATTCATAATCCCCTCGCTTTGGATAGCTTTCTCCCATGGCGTTTTCATAAAGTCCGGAACTACCAGTAATAACAAGACCTTTTATTTTTTTGGGATACACTTTTGTATGATATAGACCCACATGACCGCCCATAGAATTCCCTAATAAGATCACTTCATCATAACCCTTGTGATCTATAAATTCATTTAAATACTTCGCAAAACTTTTCACTCCTGTTTTAATTAAAGGCATGGAGTAAACAGGAAGTTCAGGAATAACGATTTTGTATCCTTTTTGAGAAAAAAAATGAGTTACGGAGTCGAAATTGCTCAATCCCCCCATTAATCCATGAAGGATGATAATAGGAGTGCCTGTACCTTGTTCCAGATACGTGAATTTACCTTCAGTAATAAGTTTATGCTCCATAGGCAAAGCCTGTAAATATCGTGAACAAATATAGGTATTTAATGCGTATTGGTCTTATTTTTTGAAAATACCTACATCTCATTTTAATAAAGATGAAAAGTACGCTTTCTTTTGATTTTCTGTGGATCTATTTGGGGTTTTGTAAAAAAAATGAACATACTAAAACTAGAGTAAAACGAGCGCCAATTTTCATCATATTCAAAACTACTTTGGTGCAAAAACTTATCAACAATGTGGTAAAATGTGGTAAAATGTGGTAATATTTAGCATATATTTGATGTTATAAAGCTAAATAGCCATAATAAGTGCTCAATCTCATAGGGACATATGAATGTAAAGTGGATGCCAAAGGACGTTTGCTTTTACCTAATGCTTTTAAGAAACAACTAGCACCAGTATTGCAACAAGGATTTGTGATGAAGAGGGCCGTTTTCCAAAAGTGTTTGGAAGTATATCCTATGGAAGAATGGAGATTGCTCTCGCAAAAAGTAAATAAACTCAATCGCTTTAATAAAAAGAATGATGAGTTTATTCGTCGTTTCAATGCAGGAGTGAAAATTGTTGAAATAGATGCTACCGGACGTTTGTTAATACCTAAGGACCTAGTATCATTTGGAGCTATCAAAAAAGAAATTGTTGTAAATGCTGCAATAAACATTCTGGAAATTTGGGATAAAGAACGCTATGAAAAAGCTATTGATGACGCAACGAGTGACTTTGGTGATTTAGCCGAAGAAGTAATGGGAAGTCAAAATGAATTGCCTGATGGATTATCATAACCCTGTTTTACTGCACGAAGCAGTAGGAGGTCTGGCTATAAAACCGGATGGAGTCTATGTGGATGTGACTTATGGTGGAGGTGGACATTCTCGGGAAATTTTGGATCAACTCGATGCTGGTGGTCGCTTATATGGTTTTGATCAAGATCAGGATGCTCAGGATAATGTGATTGATGATGATCGATTTACTCTGATTCCTGAAAATTTCAGATATATAAAACGCTTTTTGCGATTTCATAAAGTGACCAAAGTTGATGGGATCTTAGGAGACTTTGGAGTTTCTTCTCATCAATTTGATGTTGCAGAACGTGGATTCTCCACACGGTTTGATGGTAAGTTGGATATGCGGATGAATCAGAAAGACTCAAAATCTGCTTATACGATTGTCAATGAATATGAAGAGGGGGATTTGCGCCGTTTATTTTGGAGTTATGGTGAATTACGTATGGCGCCAAAACTTGCAAGAGCTATCGTCTCTCAACGCAAAGAAAAATCCATAGAAACAAGTGAGCAGCTTAAAGAGATTTTACTTCCTTTTTTGCCTAAGCGCAGAGAATTTAAAATGCTGGCTCAAATATATCAGGCTATTCGCATTGAAGTAAATCAGGAGATCGATGTGCTTAAAGAATTTTTACAGCAAACCACACAATTGCTTGATAATGGTGGGCGTTTAAGTTTAATAAGTTATCACTCTCTGGAAGACCGATTGGTAAAACGCTTCATACGTAACGGTCTTTTTGAAGGTGAGCCAGAAAAAGACATCTATGGTCATTCAAAAGTACCTTTCAAAAAAATAGGAAAACTCATTGTTCCTCAAGAAGAAGAGTTAAGTCAAAATAATAGAGCGCGTAGCGCGAAACTGAGAATAGCTGAACGTTTGTAATCGATGGCCAGAACATTTAATGACATATTAAAAGGCAAATTTCTAGTAGATGAAGATGCGTTTAAGAACTGGCGTATGATCATTTTTCTTTCGTTTCTAGCACTTATTATGATCGGGAGTTCGCATAGCGCAGATAAAAAAGTTCACGAAATAGCAAGATTAAAAGAACAAGTTCTGGAAATGCGCAGTGCATTTCTGGATGCGCGATTAGAATTGCGCAAACTAAAAATGGAAAGTGCGATCGCACGTAAAATGGAACTAAGAGGAATTAAGCCCTCAGATATTCCTCCCAAAAAAATAAAAGTCAAAGGCAAGTAGCAAAAAGTAATGGCAATCTCTGAGAAGAACATATTGAATCGATTGTATTTTGTGGCAGGAGGTATGTTTCTCTTCTCACTACTTGTTGTATACAAACTGATAGATATTCAAGCTTTTCAGGGAGAGAAATATCGTGCTCTTGCCGAAGAAAGTACGGAGAAGATGGTGACCATTCCTGCGACACGAGGTAACCTCTATGCAGGAGATGGCAGTCTGTTAGCAACTTCCGTAATTAAGTATGACATTCGATGGGATGCAGTTTCTCCAACCGACAAAAATTTCAATGAAAATATTGCAGGCTTAAGCAAAGGTCTCTCCGATATTTTAGGGCAATCTCCGGCATTTTATAATGATAAATTACGGAAAGCTCGTGCCACTAAAAATAGATACCTCTTTCTAGCAAAAAAATTGAGTTACGGTGAATTTACTGCACTTAAGAAATTACCGCTATTTAATCTGGGTCAATTTAAAGGAGGGTTGATTGTTGAAGAACGTAAAGAACGGGAACATCCTTTGGATAAACTTGCAGAACGCACCGTTGGTTATGAACGTCAGGACGATAGTGGATATTTCACAAGAGTCGGCTTGGAAGGAGCCTATGGACATTACCTGAGAGGTAAGGAAGGACAGCGCATGAAGCAGAAGATTGCCAAGGGGGAGTGGAAACCACTAGGTGTGGGCAATTTGGTAGAGCCCAGGGATGGTTATGATGTCATTTCTACAATAAACGTTGATATCCAGGATATAGCGCATAACGCTTTGCTTGCTAGCTTAGAAAAATTTGAAGCAGATCATGGGTGTGTAGTGGTTATGGAAACCAAAACAGGAGAGATTAAAGCAATCTCAAATTTAGGACGTACATCTAATGGTAAATATTATGAACGGTTGAATTATGCTGTTGGAGAATCTCATGAGCCCGGAAGTACATTTAAACTTATGGCATTGGTGGCTGCACTCGAAGATAAAGTGATAGATACCAGTAAAGTTATAGATACAGAAAACGGAAAAGTTAGATTCTATGATAGAACCGTTTATGATTCACGAAAAGGAGGGTATGGTAAAGTGAGTGTAGCCAAAGCTTTTGAATTGAGTTCAAATACTGCTTTTGCCAAAATGATTTCAGAATCTTATAAAGATAATCCCAAACGTTTTTTGAAACGCCTGTTTAATATGGGAGTTAATGAGAAACTAGGCATTGAAATTAAAGGAGAAGGGGCGCCCTTATTCCCATATCCTGGAGATAAAAATTGGTATGGAACAACCTTACCGTGGATGGCATTTGGTTATGGTGTGCAAATGACCCCTTTACAAACCCTGACGTATTATAATGCTATAGCCAATGATGGTGAAATGGTAAAACCGAGATTTATCAAAGAAGTAAAAGAGTGGGATGTTACTGTAGAAAAATTTAATAAAGAAGTACTCAATCCTAGTATAGCTTCACAGGAGACCATTAATACGGTTCAGGAGATTATGAAAAATACTGTACGTCGAGGAACGGCAAAAAATATTTATTCGCCAGAATTTTCTATGGCAGGAAAGACGGGGACTTGTCAGACCGAGTATTGGATAGAACCTGATCGATACATCTCTTCATTTGCAGGATATTTTCCAGCAGAAAACCCTAAATATTCCTGTATTGTAGTCATTCATAAACCTAAAAAATCTATTGGATACTACGGGAGTACGGTAGCGGCTCCTGTATTCAAACAGATCGCACAAAAAATATATACAGATACTCCAATAATCGATGAAGTTTTAATTTCCAATGCTGGAGATACAGGTACTCAAGAGCAATATGAAACTTATTATAAAACGGTCAATAAAACACATAAAAAAGTGCCTAATGTTACAGGTATGAGTGGGATGGATGCTGTGGCATTATTGGAAAATTTAGGAATGAAAGTACGGTTTCGCGGAAGCGGAAAAGTAAAAACGCAATCTGTAGATGCGGGCAGTGCATTAACCCAAAATCAAACCGTTGTTCTGGAACTATTATGATCTATTTAAAAGACATACTATATAAGGTTTCCATAGATAGTGTTGTGGGGAATACCAGAATTGCTGTGAATGAAATTCAATTTGATTCTCGTAAAGTAATTCTTAATGATGTATTTGTGGCGATAAAAGGAACCCTGACTGATGGTCATGAGTATATCCTTAAGGCTGCAGAACAGGGGGCAATTGCTGTAATATGTGAAACCCTTCCAGGTCAGATTATTAATGGAATCACTTATGTGAAAGTTGAGGATAGCGCAGAAGCCTTGGCACTGATGAGTGCTAATTTTTATGACAATCCTTCGAAGAATTTAAAGCTTATTGGAATTACCGGAACTAATGGCAAAACTACTATTGCTAGTCTGTTGTATCAACTTTTTACAAATGCAGGGTATACTACTGGATTAATTTCTACCGTAAACGTTAAGGTGGCAAACACTTCGTTTCCCGCAACACATACCACTCCAGACTCTCTGACCATCAATAAGTATTTGTTTGAGATGAATGCTGCAGGTGTGGAGTTTTGCTTTATGGAAGTAAGCTCTCACGGAATAGATCAAAAACGTACCCTTGGGTTACATTTTACCGGTGGAGTGTTTACAAATCTGACCCATGATCATCTGGATTATCATGAAACTTTTGCCATTTATCGTGATGTCAAAAAACAATTTTTTGATGAATTGCCAGCCACTGCTTTTGCTTTGGTCAATACCGATGATAAGAATGGTTCATTCATGTTGCAAAATAGCAAAGCTAAAAAAGTGAATTATGCACTAAAATCCTATGCAGACTATAAAGCACAGATTTTGGAAAATCAATTTACAGGACTCTTACTTAAAATCAACGATCAGGAAGTTTGGGTCAAATTAATCGGTTCTTTCAATGCTTATAATTTATTAGCCATTTATGCCACAGCAGATCAGTTGGGTCTGGAGTCATTAGAAATATTGCAACTTCTGAGTGAACTTGAAAGTGTAGATGGACGTTTTCAATATACGATTTCCAAACACAAGGTAACCGCTATTGTGGATTATGCACATACCCCTGATGCCCTCAAAAATGTATTGAAAACGATCAATGATATCCGTACAAAAAATGAAGAACTAATTACTGTCATAGGAGCTGGTGGAGACCGCGACCGTACAAAAAGACCCAAGATGGGTCAGATTGCTTCTGCTTTAAGCTCTAAAGTCATTTTTACCAGTGACAATCCAAGAACAGAAGATCCCGAAACGATTATAGAAGAAGTAACATCAGGAGTAGAACCCCAACATTTTAAAAAAACATTATCAATTACAGATCGGCTACAAGCCATTAAAACAGCCTGTCAGCTCGCGCAGCCAGAAGATATCATCCTAATTGCCGGAAAAGGTCATGAAACCTATCAGGAAATTCAGGGAAAACGTCACGATTTCAATGATTTTGAGATCGTTCAGAACCTTTTAAAAGAACTTGATAAATAACCTATATGCTGTATTATTTATTCAAATATTTGGAAGACACCTATAATTTACCTGGAGCCGGATTGTTTGGTTTCATCACTTTCCGGGCTGCTATGGCTGTTTTATTGTCTTTGGCAATTTCAACAATATACGGGAAGCGCATTATTCGTTTTTTACAACGTAAACAAATGGGGGAAACGATACGGGATCTTGGATTAGCTGGCCAGGCAGAAAAAGCAGGAACACCAACTATGGGTGGACTTATTATCATTTTTGCGACAATAGTTCCTGTATTGCTTTTTGCAAAACTGGAAAACATTTACATCCTGTTACTCATTGTGACAACTGTATGGATGGGGGCTATAGGTTTTCTGGATGATTATAAAAAGAAGATGAAGCGCGATAAGGAAGGCCTTAAAGGAAGATATAAAGTGATAGGACAGGTAGGCCTGGGAATTATCGTTGGAGCCACCATGTTTTTTCATTCAGATATCGTAATCCAGGAAGAACGGATCATTGCTGAAGGAGAACAAATAGAGGTTGCCCAAGGGAGTGAGATTTCTCCTTTTGAAAATGAGCAGAAGAGTCTCAAAACGACCATTCCATTCTTAAAGAATAATGAATTGGACTATGCAAAATTAATCACCTGGATGAATTCGGATTGGGAGAAATATGCCTGGCTCATCTTTATCCCGATTGTCATTTTTATTATTACCGCTGTGTCTAATGGCGCAAACTTAACTGATGGTATCGACGGGCTTGCGGCAGGAACTTCTGCTATTGCTGTATTAACCCTGGGCATTTTTGCCTTTGTGTCGGGTAATGTCATTTTTAGTGATTACCTCAATGTGATGTATATCCCTAAGAGCGGAGAGATGGTAATTTTTATAGCCGCTTTTGTTGGAGCCTTAATTGGCTTTCTATGGTATAATGCTTATCCCGCTCAGGTTTTTATGGGCGATACGGGGAGTTTAACCATAGGAGGAATTATCGCCGTATTGGCTATTGCTACCCGAAAAGAATGGCTGATTCCTATTCTGGGTGGCATCTTTCTCATGGAGAACCTATCTGTGGTTATGCAGGTCAGCTACTTTAAATACACCAAGAAAAAATTTGGAGAAGGGCGTCGTATTTTTTTGATGTCTCCCTTACATCATCACTATCAGAAAAAAGGGATGCATGAAAGCAAGATTGTTACACGCTTTTGGATTGTAGGCATATTGCTCGCGATTCTGGCCGTGATAACCTTAAAGATTAGATAATAAAAATTAAGCGGGTGTGGCGATGAGATTTTCGCCTTCGCAAAAATAGGATGAAACCTAAAAGATTGGTCATACTGGGAGGAGGAGAAAGTGGAGTAGGAACTGCCATCTTAGGAAAGCAAAAAGGATACGAGGTTTTTGTCTCTGACTTCGGAAAACTAAAAGAGACCTATAAAAATGTTCTGATACATACTGAAATAGATTGGGAAGAAAATAAGCATACGGAAGCCATAATCCTTCAGGCCGATATTGTGATGAAAAGCCCTGGGATACCAGATACAGTACCTATCGTTAGGTTACTAAAAGCAGAAGGGATTCCTGTGATTTCGGAGATAGAATTTGCAGCACGCCATACGAATGCAACACTTGTTGGAATTACCGGAAGTAATGGTAAAACAACTACGACAATGCTTACCGGGCATGTCCTAAACGAAGCCAATATAAATGTGGGGATTGCTGGAAATATTGGAGACAGTTTTGCGCAAATGGTTGCTGAAAAAGATGTCGATACTTACGTGCTGGAGATTAGCAGTTTTCAATTGGACGGGATTGTTGATTTCGCACCACACATTGCGGTTATCACCAATATAACTGCGGATCATCTGGATCGTTATGATGGGCAATTTGAGAATTATGTGGCATCAAAATTTAGAATAGCGGAAAATCAGACTCCAGAAGATTATCTCATTTATGATGCCGATGATCCTGTTATTACTAGATGGTTGAAAGACCATCCGGTGGTATCAAAATTACTCCCTTTTTCAATTTCAGAAATCCAAGAACAAGGGGTTTATATAGAAGATCAAAAGATGAAAATAAACATAGGAAACACCCAACATACAATGACTATAGACAACTTAACCTTACAAGGACAGCATAATGTCAAAAATGCTATGGCGGCAGCAACAATTGCGAATCTTTTAAATATCCGAAAGGATACCATTCGCGAGAGTTTGGAAGGTTTTCAAGGTGTGGAACATCGTCTTGAAAAAGTGCTTAAGATTGGTAATGTTCAGTATATCAATGATAGTAAAGCAACAAATGTCAATGCGACATTCTATGCGCTGGATAGTATGTCTGCACCAACAGTGTGGATTGTAGGTGGGGTGGATAAAGGCAACGATTATAGAGATTTATATCCCTTGATAAATGAGAAGGTTAAGGCCATTATTTGTTTGGGAGTAGATAATCATAAATTGATAAGTCATTTCGGCAATATTGTAGATACTATTGTCGAAACACAATCTATGTCTGATGCCGTTAAGATAGCATACAAAATTGCAGAACGGAACAATACTGTATTGTTGTCTCCTGCCTGTGCAAGCTTTGATCTTTTTGAAAATTATGAAGATCGTGGGAGACAATTTAAAGAAGCAGTACGCAATTTATGAATTATGAATTATGAATGCAGAATTACGAATGTAGAATCAAGAGTCAAGACGCAAAACCTGTTTT
This sequence comes from uncultured Flavobacteriaceae bacterium, assembly GCA_964589085.1. Classification (GTDB taxonomy): domain Bacteria; phylum Bacteroidota; class Bacteroidia; order Flavobacteriales; family Flavobacteriaceae; genus Dokdonia. The sequence goes on from CAZPTJ010000020.1 coordinate 14,964, forward strand.
ATGATAATTTTCATAATCCCTTAAACGAATAACGAATAAC
>CAZPTJ010000020.1:15103-20918 GCA_964589085.1 uncultured Flavobacteriaceae bacterium
AACGAATAACGAATAACCCAACACGTGCAACGCTCAAAAACCATATTTGCAAACCTTAAAGGAGATCCTGCTATCTGGGCTATTGTGGCTTTACTAGCTATATTTTCTTTTATGCCCGTATATAGTGCAGCAAGTAACCTCGCTTATATTAGAGGTGATGGAAATACGATGCGCTTTCTTGTAAAGCATGGAATGCATTTAATTCTTGGTTTTGGAATACTTTATGGAGTGCATAGAATACCGTATCATTATTTTAAAGGACTGTCCATTATTTTGCTACCACTGGTATTACTCCTATTGGTTTTTACACTAGCGCAAGGACAGGTGATTGATGGGGCAAATGCAAGTAGGTGGATTCAGATACCCTTTGTAGGTGTAGGTTTTCAAACATCAACACTAGCAGCGGTAGTACTTATGGTGTATGTTGCGCGCTATTTATCGCGTATAAAAGATAAAGTCGTAAGCTTTAAGGAAACATTAGTGCCGTTATGGTTACCTGTAGCTGGCGTACTCATCTTGATTTTACCAGCTAATTTTTCTACAACAGCCATTATTTTTTCAATGGTTATTGTTTTAGTGTTTTTGGGAGGGTATCCTATTAAATATTTATTATCCATTATCGGGATAGGAATCGCAGGATTACTGTTTTTTATCCTTGTGGCGAAGGCATTTCCAAGCTTACTTCCTAATCGTGTGGAAACCTGGGAAAGTCGTATTGAAAATTTCTTTGATGGCACGGTTGATCGAGATGCCGATTATCAAATTGAAAAAGCAAAAATTGCCATTGCATCCGGAGGGCCATTTGGTTTAGGGCCTGGCAAAAGTGTACAAAAGAATTTCTTGCCACAATCTTCATCCGATTTTATTTATGCCATTATTGTCGAAGAGTATGGATTACTCGGTGCATTTTCACTGCTGATATTATATATGCTTTTGCTCTTTCGGATTGTCATTGTTGCGCATAAGGCTGATCATATTTTTGGAAAATTGTTGGTAATCGGTGTTGGTTTACCCATTGTATTCCAAGCATTGATCAATATGGCTGTAGCAGTACAGCTATTTCCGGTTACGGGACAAACTTTGCCTCTGGTCAGTAGTGGAGGAACCTCTATTTGGATGACCTGTCTGGCGATAGGAATTGTATTAAGTGTAAGTGCTAAAAGAGAGATTCAAAAGAATAAAGAAGAAAGTGAACTAAACCCATTAGATGTTTTAAGTGAGACCTTATAGAGTAATCATATCAGGTGGAGGAACGGGAGGGCATATTTATCCTGCCATTGCTATTGCAAGAGGATTGCAAAAAAGACATCCGGATACAGAGTTCCTTTTTGTGGGAGCTAAGGATCGCATGGAAATGGAAAAAGTTCCGCAAGCAGGATTTCCCATTGAAGGTTTGTGGATTTCGGGAATACAACGTAGTCTTAGTATAGAAAATCTTAAGTTTCCATTCAAATTATTGAGCAGTCTTTTTAAGGCGCGCAGCATTGTAAATAGATTTAAACCCGATGTTGTTATTGGAACAGGAGGCTATGCCAGTGGTCCCGTGCTTAAAATTGCCTGTAATCAACGTATTCCGGCACTCATTCAAGAACAAAACTCCTATGCGGGAATAACCAATAAACTTTTAGGGAAAAGTGTTCAGAAAATTTGCGTGGCCTATGATCATATGGAGCGATTTTTTCCCGAATCTAAAATTGTAAAAACAGGAAACCCTGTACGCAGTGATTTACTTTCCATTAGAGATAAAAAAGAGAGGGCACTAGCAGAATATGAACTGAAACCTGAGATTAAAGTCATTTTGGTCATCGGTGGAAGTTTGGGAGCATTAGCCATCAATAAACTTATTGATAGTCACATTTCATTTTTTGAGAAACAGGAAGTGCAGGTATTGTGGCAAACTGGGAAACACTATTATGATCGATATAAAAGCCAGGCATCTGATAAGGTTAAAGTAATGCCTTATATAGATCACATGGATTTGGCTTATGCTGCCGCAGATATTATTATCTCAAGAGCCGGAGCAAGTTCTGTATCAGAATTATGCATTGTAGGTAAGGCTGTTGTTTTTATCCCGTCACCTAATGTAGCTGAAGATCATCAAACTAAAAATGCAGAAGCCATTGTTGAAAAGCAAGCTGCGATATTAATCAAAGAACAAGAACTGGAATCAAGATTCGAAACAGAAATACGTACTCTTATTGCTGATGTAACAAAACGAGAGGCTTTAGGAAACGCTATTAATGAATTGGCATTACCACAAGCTACAAATGCCATTGTCGATGAAGTCGAACAACTTTTAATTAGAGATGACCGTGATTGATTTAAACAAAATATCACAGGTGTACTTTATCGGTATCGGCGGTATCGGAATGAGTGCCTTGGCCATTTATCTTCATAAGATTGGTAAGAGTGTTGCTGGTTATGATCGGACGGCAAGTACCATCACAGATAATTTAAAAGAACTGAATATAACCGTAAATTTTGAAGATACTGTAGATGTTATTCCTGCCCCATTTCTGGATCAAGAGCAAACACTTATTATATATACTCCGGCGATTCCCAAAACACATCAACAATTTACCTATTACCGTGCACATAATTTTGATATTAAGAAAAGGGCTGCTGTTCTAGGACATATAGCAAATGCACAGTTTTCTATTGCTGTGGCGGGCACACATGGAAAAACCACTACTTCCAGTATTTTGGGACATCTTCTGGCGGAAAGTGGAGCAGGAGTTACTGCTTTTATTGGTGGAATAACCAATAATTACAATAGCAATCTTATTTGTACGGGCAATGAAGTTATCCTGGTGGAAGCCGATGAATTTGATCGTTCTTTCCTTAGTCTGCAACCTGATATTGCTTGTATTACTTCCATAGATGCGGATCATCTGGATATTTATGGAGATGCAGATGAAGTGGAACTGACATTTAAAGCTTTCGCGAAAAGCGTAAAATCACCCCAAAATATTTTTGTAAAAAATGGATTGCCTATAGCAGGAAATACCGTTGGAATTAATGATGATAGTGACTATAGTGCCCAGAATATTAGGATTGAACAAGGAGCATATGTTTTTGATTTTAAGCATCCAGAAGGAATATTAAGAGACATGCATTTTAACCTACCAGGGTGGCACAACCTGTTTAATGCAATAACAGCTTTGGGAATGGCAATGACATACGGTTCCCCGACCGAAAGCCTTCCCAAAGCTTTATTAAGCTTCTCAGGAGTTAATAGAAGATTTACCTATAGATTGAAGGAACAACATAAGGTGCTCATTGATGATTATGCGCATCATCCTACTGAAATAACAGCTATACATCAAAGCGTCCGGGAGATGTATCCTAACGAAGAGGTTTTAGCAGTTTTTCAACCACATCTATTCAGTAGAACAAGAGATTTTATGGATGATTTTGCAAAAGCACTTTCGAGTTTTGATAGCGTTTGTTTATTGGATATTTATCCGGCAAGAGAATTACCTATTGTGGGTGTAACGAGTCAGGTATTACTAGAGAAGATTACACAATCTGAAAAAGAAATCGTATCAAAAGAGATATTGCCTCAATTGTTACAGGAAAAAAGACATAAGATTATTGTGATGATGGGAGCTGGAGACATAAGTGAAACTATTTTAAAAGTTACAGAAGTATTGGCCGATGCGAGTTAAATGGAAGCACATAAAAGTACCCATAGTTTTGATTTTAGGATGTTTCCTACTGGCATTTGCAAGCAATCGCAATGATCATCGATTAGTCAAAAAAGTCAATGTCAATTTTGAAGATGAGAGCAAGCCTTATGTGACTCGTGATGCGGTTAATAAATTGTTAATACAAAATGAAGACAGTGTTACGGGCATGACCAAAGAAAAATTAGATTTGAAAGAGATGGAAATCCGTCTTAATGAACATCCTATGGTCAGAAAAGCAGATGTTTATATGACTGTGGGTGGCGAACTGGAAGTGGCCATAATACAACGACAGCCATTGGCACGAATTTCAGGGAATCAATCATTTTATCTAGATCATTCAGGAGGTCGTATGCCACTGTCTAAAAATTTTACAGAACGCGTGCCTATTGTAACTGGAGTTGCAGATGAACATTTGGAAGAAGTTTTTCGTTTAATGACCTATATCAATAGTGATGCTTTTCTTCAAACACAAGTCACAGGAATTGCGCGTCAGAGGGATGAAGATTATCGTATTAATGTAAGAGGATTAGAGTATACGCTCCTATTAGGCAAAGTCAATTATTTGGAGCGAAAGTTTAGCAATTATAAGGCATTTTATCAGAAAGCAAAGAAAGATAAAACTTTAAATAAATATCAAGAGATTAATTTGAAATATGCAAATCAAGTTGTCTGTACGAGAAGATAATTAAGAACAGATAAGGCGTATTTGAAAGAGCGTTTGTTATGGAACAACAGAACATTGCAGTAGGATTGGATATAGGTACCACAAAGATTGTGGCTATGATTGGTCGCTATAATGAATACGAGAAAGTGGAGATTTTGGGTATTGGAAAATCCAAAAGCCTCGGAGTGCATAGGGGTGTGGTTAATAATATTACGCAAACCATTCAATCGATACAACAAGCTGTTCAGGAAGCAGAAAATGTATCTGGAATCAAAATTAATGATGTAGTAGTTGGAATTGCCGGACAACACATTCGAAGCCTTCAACACAGTGATTATATTACACGCTCTAATGCCGATGAGGTTATTGATGCTTCCGATATCGATACATTATGTAATCAGGTGCATAAACTAGTGATGCTTCCCGGAGAAGAAATTATACATGTACTTCCTCAGGAATTTAAGGTAGATGGCCAGAGTGAGATAAAAGAGCCTATAGGGATGTATGGTGGTCGTCTGGAGGCAAATTTCCATGTTGTGGTAGGTCAGGTGTCTTCTATACGTAATATTGGTCGTTGTGTAAAAAGTTCAGGGCTCAATCTCGATAGAATCACTTTGGAGCCTTTGGCATCTGCAAATGCTGTATTGAGCCAGGAAGAAAAAGAAGCGGGAGTAGCTTTAATTGATATTGGAGGAGGAACAACTGACTTAGCCATTTTTAAGGATGGTATTATCAGACACACTGCTGTGATTCCGTTTGGAGGAAATGTTATTACCGAAGACATTAAAGAGGGATGTTCTATTATAGAAAAGCAGGCAGAGTTACTTAAAATAAAATTTGGTTCAGCCTGGCCTGGAGAAAATAAGGACAATGAAATTGTTTCTATACCAGGATTGAGAGGTCGAGAACCTAAAGAAATAACGTTGAAGAATCTCTCCAAAATTATCCATGCCCGAGTTGTGGAGATCGTAGAACAAGTCTATTTAGAAATTAAAAACTATGGGCATGAGGAACAGAAGAAAAAACTCATTGCAGGTATAGTATTGACTGGTGGAGGTTCTCAGTTAAAGCATTTGAAACAATTAGTAGAATATATAACCGGTATGGATACTCGAATCGGTTTTCCTAATGAGCATTTAGCTGGAGATAGCGATGCTGAAACGACAAGTCCGTTATATGCTACAGCCGTAGGATTAGTGATGAATAGTCTTGAAGATGGATCGTTTAATACTATGGAAACTATGGAAGAATCAGCAGATGCCACTTCATTTGATATGGATGAAACTTCTGCTGCAGATGATGGGTCAGATGTTTATGTAGAACAAACTAAATCGAGACCCAAGCAGAGCATTTTTGATCGTTGGGCAGAAAAGTTTAAAGACTTTTTGGACAATGCAGAGTAGGGGCGAACGATCATCAAATGTCCTGTGGACATTTGATAGTGAGCAGCCAGATGGTGCGC
>CAZPTJ010000020.1:21018-24164 GCA_964589085.1 uncultured Flavobacteriaceae bacterium
CCTGTGGACATTTGATAGTGAGCAGCCAGATGGTGCGCTGGCGTATATAAGAACGATCATCAAATGTCCTGTGGACATTTGATAGTGAGCAGCCAGATGGTGCGCTGGCGTATATAAGAACGGTCATCAAATGTCCTGTGGACATTTGATAGTGAGCAGCCAGATGGTGTGCTGGCCTATATAAGAACAGTTGTAAAATACCGGAAAGGTATTTAGTAATGAGGAAATAAAAATTAACCATTTTCGCGAAAGCGATAAACAGTGTAAAATAACAACCGAATAGTAAAGAGAGCAAGATGTTCTTTTTTGTAATTCAAGTGTTTCCGGCGAAAGTTGAGAACACTAGAATATTGTGATAAGCGGGATGAGATTTCCGCTTTCGCGGAAATATAAATAAAATCAATTAAACCAAGGGGCAAAATAGAATACTATGAGTAAGACAGAATTTGATGATATCACATTTGATCTTCCTAAAAATCAGAGTAATGTAATAAAAGTGATTGGTGTTGGAGGTGGAGGAAGTAATGCAATAAATCACATGTTCCAGCAAGGCATTAAAGGTGTGGATTTTGTGATTTGTAATACAGATGCACAAGCCTTAGAAAATAGCACGGTACCCATAAAAATCCAACTCGGTGTTGGACTGACAGAAGGTTTGGGAGCTGGAGCAAATCCTGAGATAGGAGAGAAAGCTGCTATTGAGAGTGAGTTGGATATAAAACAAATGCTCGATTTAAATACTAAGATGGTTTTCATTACCGCAGGAATGGGTGGTGGAACCGGAACTGGGGCTGCACCGGTAATTGCAAAAATGGCCAGAGAATTAAATATTCTTACAGTGGGTATTGTAACAATTCCTTTTGAATTTGAAGGGAAGATGCGTAATACACAGGCCCAAAAAGGAGTAGAGCGTTTGCGTGCACAGGTAGACTCTTTAATCGTTATTAATAATAATAAACTGCGTGAAGTTTATGGAAACTTAGGTTTTAAAGCCGGTTTTAGTAAGGCTGATGAAGTTTTGGCAACAGCTGCCAGAGGAATTGCAGAAGTAATTACGCATCACTATACACAGAATATTGACCTTAGAGACGCAAAAACAGTACTAAGCAATAGTGGAACGGCGATAATGGGAAGTGCCGTATCTAGTGGGACAAGTCGTGCCCATGAGGCTATTAGTAAAGCGCTGGATTCCCCATTACTCAATGATAACAAGATTGTAGGCGCAAAGAATGTGTTATTGCTTATTGTATCTGGAGGTGATGAGATTACCATTGATGAGATCGGAGAGATCAATGACCATATTCAGACTGAAGCGGGTAATAGTGCTAATATTATTATGGGTGTAGGCGAAGATGAGACTTTAGGAGAAGCTATATCGGTCACCATAATCGCTACTGGATTTAATGCAGAACAGCAAAATGATATTGTAAATATCGAATCCAAAAAAATCATTCATACACTAGAAGATGAGCAAAAATCAGAACATCAATTGCTCACGACAGATAAACCTGAAACGACTATAGAATTCTTGCAAAAAGAGGAGGCTGCGGAGGCTGAGAAAATAGTACATACTCTCAGTTTTGAAGATGAAGCGGTAACGATTCCTGCAATTGCAAAAGAAGATATTGTAGAAACCACAATTGTTAATGAGCTCATCTCTACAACAGACGTTTTAAGAAATATGGATGTCGTTTATGAAGAAGTCCTTGCTAATGTTGATGAACATGACTTTCAGATCGTAGATGTTGAGTCTGTGTCGGTTGTTGATAATGTGATGAAAGAAACAAAAGTATCAGATACATTATCATTTGACATCCCGGTTCAATCTACAGAACAGCATAATGAAGTAGAGGAGGAGGCTGCTCCGTTACTTTTTGATTTGAATGAAACGGAAACTATTGCTGACATAGAGGTAAATGAACCTGTAGAGATTATTCCCGTTACTGAAGTTACGATGTCAGGAGAGGAAAAAAGATACAGTCTGGAAGACTATATGGAATTGGAAGATGATTTGCAATCTGCAAGCCCGGTAGCTGTTTCTAAAACGGAAGAAGAAACTGAAGAAATGGTTCTAGAAACCCGAACAGTAACAGAGGATGAAGAACAAGATGAGGAAAACCAAGAAGGAGAAGGAGACCCTATCAATAGCCCTATAAATAAAATACTGGTAGAACGTGCAGAGGAAAGGAAGCGTAAGATGAAAGCCTTTAATTATAAGTTTCATAGCAATCAGTCCCATATTGAGGACATCGAAAAACAACCTGCTTATAAACGTATGGGTATTTCTTTAGATGAACCACCCGCTAAGGAAGGTAATTTATCACGTACAACCTTGTCAACAGATGATAATGATGATATTCAATTGCGGTCCAATAACAATTCATTTTTGCACGATAATGTAGATTAGATTCCGCTATCACCTTTACAGAAACCCGATAGTTTTCCCTCGCTTTCGGGTTTCTTTTTTTATCTTCGCAATCCGTTTGGAAAACTAATAATTTTCGCTTTCGCGAAAGTATTCTAAGAATATATATAATGAGTCTATCGACAAAAATTATGGCAGCGATGAAGGACGCAATGAAGGCAAAAGATCAAAATGCCTTAACCTCTTTGCGTGCTGTAAAGTCAGCTATTTTGTTAGCGCAAACTGAAAGTGGTGCTAAGGCAGAGTTGACAGAAGATCAGGAGCTTAAATTGTTGCAGAAATTAGTAAAACAACGTAAGGACAGTGCTGCTATTTTTGCCGAGCAAGGAAGAGATGATCTTGCACAACCTGAGTTGGATCAGGCCAAAGTCATTGAAGCGTTTTTGCCGGAACAGCTAAGTGAAGCCGAAATTGAAACCGTTGTCGTCGATATTATAGCTAAAACGGGAGCTGTCGGAATGAAAGATATGGGAAAAGTGATGGGTATGGCAAGTGCCGCCTTAGCTGGAAAAGCAGACGGAAAGACCATTTCCACAATTGTAAAAAGTAAGCTTTCGTAGAAATTAAATGGCCCAGTGGCGCAACTGAATAGCGCATCAGATTTCGGCTCTGAGGGTTGGGGGTTTGAATCCCTCCTGGGTCACGAATACATCGTTCAAAAGAAAAAATGCCAAGCTCGTCGCTTGAGCATTTTTTTGTTTGAACTATATTCCAAGTGGAG